>JAZMZV010000001.1:0-2828 GCA_045586185.1 Thermoguttaceae bacterium
AACTCGCAACTCGCAACTCCCATGCACCTTCGTTTCCCCCTCATTCTCGCCGTTTTGATTGCCGTTGTCGGCTGTCGACCCGGTTCCAACGAACCTGCCGACGGTCGTCCGGTCGTATACACGAGTTTTTATCCGCTGTACGATTTCGCTCAGAAAATCGGCGGGGATAAAGTCCAGGTTTGCTGTCTGATTCGTCCGGGAACCAAAGCCCACGACTGGGAACCGTCGCCCCGCGATTTGGCGAACCTGTCGAAAGCCGACCTGTTCCTGTGCAACGGGCTGGGAATGGAACCGTGGATCAAAAACGCCGTCGACGCCATGGGGAACGTTAAATACCAGGTCGTCGAAACCGCGCAGGGCATAGACCCGATTACCGGCGGTCATCATCACGAGCATGGCGACCGTCACGAACATCACGACGACTACTCGGCGCCTGACCCCCACGTCTGGCTCAGCCCGGTCAACGTCAAGATTATCCTGAAAAACATTGCAGACGCCTTCGTTCAGCTTGACCCGGACAACGCAGAATATTATCAGGCGAACCTTCGGCTCTGGACAGCCAAATGCGACGAGTTGGACAAGCAGTATCGGGAAGCGCTCAGCGACGCCCCGCAAAAGGAAATTGTCGTGTCACATCAGGCGTTTGGATACCTGTGCCGCGAGTACGGCTTGACGCAAATCCCGATTGAAGGGCTCACGGCGCAGTCCGACCCCGGCATGGCGCGCATGGCGGAACTGGTCAAAAAGATTCGCGACGACGGAATCACAACCGTCTTTGTCGAGTCCAGCCAGGACAGCCGCATATGCGATGCGCTGGCGAAGGAAACCGGCGCCAAAGTCGACGTCCTCAACCCGTACGAAACCCTGTATCAAGACCAAATTCAGGCGGGAGACGACTATTTTTCCGTCATGACCCGGAATTTAGAGGCGCTGAAAGAGGCAGTAGGCAGTAGGCAGTAGGCAATAGGGAGTAGGGAATAGGGAGTAGTTTCTCGCTACTCGCAACTCGCTACTCGCAACTCAATCATGCATTTCGACATCAAAAACCTGACGTTTGGTTACAACGGCGACACCGTTCTCAACAACGTGT
Organism: Thermoguttaceae bacterium; assembly: GCA_045586185.1. Lineage (GTDB taxonomy): Bacteria > Planctomycetota > Planctomycetia > Pirellulales > Thermoguttaceae > RUG11551. The sequence goes on from JAZMZV010000001.1 coordinate 1,091, forward strand.
CGTTTACCGTTGAACAGGGGGAATGCGCCGCGATTATCGGCGGCAACGGGGCGGGGAAGAGTACGCTCATGAAACTCATTCTCAACGAGCTGACGCCGGAGCAGGGTGAGATTCTTATCGACGGGGTTTCGACGCGAGAGTATCGGCAATGGTGGAAAATCGGGTACGTCCCGCAAAACTGCTTTACCCTTATGGACCGATTTCCCGCGTCCGTTGAGGAGGTCGTCTTTTCCGGGATGTATCATCGGCTTGGGCTACTGAAGTTCTTTTCGTCACAGTATCACAAAACGGTCGAGGAGCTTCTCGACGCAGTTGGGCTGTTTCCGTTTGCGAAAAGCCCGGTGAACAAGCTGTCGGGCGGTCAGCAGCAGCGAACGCTTATCGCCCGGGCGCTGGCAAGCGAGCCGGAATCGCTCCTTCTGGACGAACCGACAAGCGGCATCGACCCGACGGCGGCAAACGAGCTGTTTACGCTTCTGGACAACATCCGGCAGAAACGTCAGCTGACCGTTTTGATGATAACTCACGACCATCAGCGCGCCTGCGACTGGTTCAATTCGATTTACTGTCTGGAAGACGGCTCTGTCGTCAAGCTGGACGCGCATCAGCTGCAGGAAGAAATCCAAAGCCGTCACAAGCACCCGGGCGCGCATTACCACGGCGAACGGCTTTGCCATCATACGGACTGCCTTTGCGAACAGTGTCATCTCAACCACAAGGAGGGCGGCCATGAATCCTCTTGAACTGTCATTCATGCAGCGCGCGATAATTATCGGGCTTGTCCTGGCGGCGGCGATCCCGTGCATCGGAATTCTCTGCGTGCTGAAACGGATGTCGCTCATGGGCGACACGCTGGCGCACTCCTCGCTGGCGGGCGTTGCGTTCGGGTTCATTTTCGGATTCAATCCGACGCTGGGCGCGGCTGCGTACTGCGTTCTCGCCGCGGCGGCTATCGAGTTCCTGCGTCACAAGTTTCCCCAGTACGCTGATATTTCGCTTGCGATTATTCTGTCCACCGGCGTTGGCTTGGCAGGCGTACTGTCCGGGTATCTGCCGGCGTCGGCAAACTTTTCCAACTTTCTGTTCGGGTCGATTGTCGCCGTTCCAGACGAAGAATTCTACACGTCTCTGGGCGTTGGCTTGGCGACGCTGGGCGCGTTCTTCCTGTTTTACAAAGAGGTTTTCTATATCGTTTTCGATGAGCAGGGCGCGAAGCTGGCAGGCGTGCCGGTGCACAGAATCAACTTTGTTTTCGTCATTCTGACCGCAGCAACGATTGCCGTTGCCGCCAGAACCGTCGGGGCGTTGATTGTCTCGTCGCTGATGGTCTTGCCCGTCGCGTGCGCGTTACAGATTGCCCGGAGTTTCCGGTCGACGGTTTGGCTGTCGATTTCTTTCTCCGTCCTGTTTATGATCTCCGGACTGATTATTTCCTGTTACACGTACGCCAAACCCGGCGGAGCCATCGCCCTGACCGGCGTCGCGGCGCTGGTGGCAATACTGGTTGTTAAAGCCGTTGTGAAACGATAGCGCCGCTAGAAATTAAAGTAGATAAACGGATTGTATCTAAACGGATTGTATCCGCCTTTGACAACGGGCGATATAATGGATCAAAAAATCCTGAATACGGTATCTCTAATACATAAAGGGTTTATAGCAAAAATAACAATATCTGGTTGTGTTGCTTCAATATAATCATAAATATCATCATTATATTCCCATGGAACAATATAATCCA
>JAZMZV010000002.1:0-13002 GCA_045586185.1 Thermoguttaceae bacterium
TAATGAAAAGAATCCATTTTTTGATTTTCAAAATAGCTCAGATGATATTATTGGACAAGGAACCGACAAGATCACTTTATCATTATTAACAAAAACAGGTAATGTTGGAACGACATCTGGATTAAATTGGGGACAAAGAAAAGGTCGAGAAAAGAATCAAGCATACATACCATATAATAAAAAATACAGAAAAGATAATTTCTTTCCTCAACAGGGGCATTTTACAGTATTAACTGATGATGGATGCTCACTTATATTGCGTCTTGAACAAGAGAATAATAAAGCTATTACTACCCCACTTCGTAATGCCGATTTAGGGGAATATTTTCGAAACCGATTAGGACTTCCAAATGGGGCTTTAATAAAAAAGGATGATTTAATAAAATATGGCAGAACAGACGTTACATTTTATAAATTAGATGATGAAAATTTTTATATGGATTTTTCTTCAAACAATAAATAGCTTCTTATGACTGATAACCATACGAAAATAATCCGAAGTATGAATATGTCTCATATTCGTAGTCAGAATTCTAAACCTGAAATAATTGTTAGAAAATTTTTATTTGCAAAAGGATTGCGTTATAGAAAAAATGTACGTTCACTTCCTGGATGTCCCGATATTGTTTTAAAAAAATATAAAACTGTAATCTTTATAAACGGCTGTTTTTGGCATAAACACAATTGCAGTCGTTTTGTCTGGCCAACAACAAACATTGATTATTGGAAACCCAAAATCAATTCAAACGTTCAACGCGACAAGAAAAACAAAACACTTTTAAGAAAAGATGGCTGGAATGTTATCGTTATTTGGGAATGTCAGCTTAAAAAAAAGGTAATTGACCAAAATTTAGCTAAATTATATAAACAAATAGTAAGTAATGGCAATTTGTAATAATCTATTCTTTGATATTTGATGGTATTGTCGGATATGGAATACCTGCAAAACAATTTAAAAGCGCTTCAAAAATAATTTGCGCTCCTCTGCAAGGAACTGCCATTCCGATCTGTTTTCGTACGCTCTCTTTGCTGCCCACAAATTCAAAATCATCAGGAAAAGTTTGAAGTCTTGCACGTTCACGATTTGTTAACGCTCGCGGTTCCTTCCAATGGTAAATATGCGTTCCACCTCCACCGCTCCCCGTTACTGTATACGAAGGTTTTTTAGGGTCAAGCCGTTTATAAATCTGGCTTATTTGTGCCCCAGAAATATGAAGTTGAAGACTTTCGGGTAAATTTGCGGTAAAAGCATTCTGTCCAGGCAAAATATGCTTCAATCGTTCAACGACCAAAGGAGACTGTTTTGTCTTTTCGTGATTTTTTGCATCTTCAGCAATCGGAGGAACAGTAATCGCTGTTCGACACGAGTTGTCTATATTGCGATATGGTTCAGGTGAAGGAACTTTGAATTCAACATTCCAATCCTTGTGAATACCGATAATAATAATTCGATGTCTCGCTTGAGGAATGCCATATTCTTCAAATTTATAAAGATGCGGCGTAACTTCATAACCTGCACGGCGAAATTCTGATAAAATTTTTGAAAACGCTTTGCCGTCATTTGCATTTCGTAAGCCGTTTACATTTTCAGCCAAAAACCAAATTGGTTGAAATTTTTTTAATGCTTTAACGCCATAAGAATACAATGGACCATAAACTCCATCCATTCCTTTGCGTTCTCCTACAACACTAAAATCATTACATGGAAAGCCAAATGCCAATGCATCAATTTCTTGCAATTTATCAAAATCCAGTTTTCTTACATCATCATGATATACGGATTTAGGTTTATCAGGGCAAATGTTCTTACGATATGTTTCGCAAGTATCTGAATCATAATCATTCGCCCATTCATGAATGATCTTATATCGCGAGTCTGCAATTACTGCATTCTTAGCTCCCCATGCAATTCCACCGGGGCCACAAAACAATTCGCCTAATCTAAATTCTGTTACTTCACTTTTTTTACGGTTTGATGTATTAAAATTACTGATAACAGATTCTATTGATTTGTGTTTTTTAGAACTTACAAAGTCAATTAATTGATGAATAAAATATCGCTCCTCCGCAGTTAAATTCTCAACAAAAATAAATGAAGAATCAGAACGCAACTCATCATTGGTTATATAACCCGTATTAAATAATATATCCAAAAGTGATATATTGAGTGCTTTTGCAATTTTTGAAATATCATCCAAATTGAGTTTAGTGATCGTCTCTTTTTCAATTTTATGAATGGTACTATCACTCAAATTGCAAAGGTCTCCAAGCGTCTTTTGAGAAATATTTAACGCTCTGCGTTTTTGATAAATATATTGTCCTAGACTAAACATTTTTACCTCCGTATTGATTACAATTATAGCAATACGCTGCTTTTTGTCAATGCTTATAATGGATTTCGCTGCCAAAAATTCGGTTTTTTTATAAAAAAGCGTAAATTTCGAAATAATAAGCATATTTTCATTTTTATCTAATGTTATGTTTGTTTTATTTGTTTAGTTCACAAATGAACTCAAAATACCGATATAATATCATATAGAATTTACCTAGCTTTATATAATATTCCTTTCCCATGAAATTATTTTTATTTCCCGGACTGGCGTGTACTGAAGATTTGTTTGTTTTACAGAAGCAGGCGTTGAGCGACGTCGTTGACGTGGTTGTCCCGAACTGGATTGAACCTCAGCGGGGGGGAGACGCTCAAAGAGTTTGCTCTGCGGTGGGCGGAGGATGTCTACAAGCAGTATTTCGACCCGGAAAACGGAGCGGTGGAAAACGCCTGTTACGTCGGCGGGCTGTCGTTTGGCGGAATGGTCTCGCCGATTATCGGAGGGTATCTGGCTGAACGCGGCGTCGACGTCAAGGGCTGCTTTCTTCTGGCGTCAATCCGCGGTGGAACGGAAATCCCGCCGGTTTCCAGAGTCTTTTGGAAAATCTCCTGTCTGTTTCCCAACGGCAACTGGAAGCTGGTAAGACTCTGGGCGCGGTATCAAATCTGGATTCGGGGAAAGCATATCACTTTTCTCGCTGAGAATGTTCTTAACCAGCTTATCGACAGCCCGGTTCAGCGCAGTCACAACGTTTTAAGAATGATCTGCGCCTGGCGTGACAAGCCGGCGGATTACCCGTTTCCGATTTGGCATTTACACGGCTCGGCTGACCGTCTCCTGCCGGTTCGGTATACGCACCCGGACGAAATCGTCAAAGGCGCGGGACATATCCTCACCCTGCTCTGCCCGGAAGAAGTCAACCGGTTTATCCGTCAGCGTATTTCCTGATTTTCGAGTATTTAATTTACATCCCCCCCCCTCTTTTATCTCAAACTAGAGCTTGTATAATAATAGCTAATAGCTAACGACTCAAAAAACTACTGCCTCCGTGGGTTAAAACCCACGGCTATTAACATTGAACCGCTAAAGCGGTTCTAGCAGAACGCTGTCGCGTCTGTTTTTTATTTTCGCAACTCCCCATGAAATTCGCCTACAGTACCAACGCCTACCGTAATTTTACTATTGAACAGACTGCGTTGAAGGTTTCCCGGCTGGGATATCACGCCATTGAACTTCTGGCGGACGTCCCGCACGCGTGGCCCGCCGGGCTGCTACCCATTCAAATTGAGCATATTCGCGACATCCTGGATCGATGTCGGCTTGCCATTTCCAACGTCAACGCTTTCATGATGAACGCCGTTGCCGACCCGCGCCAGCCGTACTGGCACCCGTCCTGGATTGAGCCGTCTGCCGAGTACCGCGCCATTCGTCGAGAGCATACAAAGCGATGCCTGCGATTGGCGGCGCAGCTGGGCGCGAAGAACATCCAAACCAATCCCGGCGGCCCGATTCCAGACGGCATGACCCGTCAGGAGGCTTACGACGTCTTCTATGAGGAAATCATGCCCTGCATTGAAGTAGCGGAAGAAGTCGGCGTTGACCTGCTCATCGAGCCGGAACCGCAGCTGTTGATTGAGAAGTTCGAACAGTATCTGGAATTCGCCGACCGCATCGACAGCCCCCGCCTGGGTCTGAACTTCGACATCGGGCACGCCTTCTGCGTTGGACAGAACCCCGTCGACTGGATCGACCCGCTCAAAGAGCATACGCGCCATTACCACATTGAGGACATCAACGAACAGCGCGTTCATCATCATCTCGTTCCTGGAGAAGGAGTTATCGACTTCCCGCCCATTCTGGACGCTATCGAAAAGTCCGGCTACAAAGGCTGGGTTACCGTCGAACTGTATCCCTACGTTGACGACCCCGACAGCGCAGGTCGAGAAGCGTTGAGAGTTCTAAAGGGGTTTGGGAATTAGGGAGGAAGGCAATAGGCAGTAGGCAGTAGGCAGTAGTATTGAGACGCGAAGCGCTTCCGCTAGAACTGCGTTAGCTGGTTCAATATCAGTATTTTCCCTCCACCGAGGCAGTTGGTAGCAGTTTTTTTAAACTACTGCCTACTGCCTACTGCCTTTTCTGCCCTTATTTTAAAAATTTTCGAAAAATTTTATCTAATTTGTTTATTTTTTGAAAAAAAAGTGTTATAATAGTAAACTAGTGAAGAATATAAACTCGAAATATGATCGGGTTTTTGCATACATATTATTATTGTTATAACACAAAATGAAAACGTACATTTCCAGCGTTGCGGGAGCCGTTGCGCTCGCGGTTAGCATTGTTGCGTTGTCGTCCGCTCAGACGTTTAAAACAGATGAGCAAATTGAAGCGATGGGGTATTCCCACATCTATTCTCTTTCGATTCCGGACTACACGAATTTTAAGGTTAATGGAGTTCCGTATTCTGTTAACAACTCCAATTTGAACCTGGGTCCGATTGAATCGGTTGCCTATCGTCTGAATTTGGGCGAAGACAATTTCTGCTATACGTCTTTTGGCGCATACACCAGCGATTTGACGCGCATTGGCGTTCCGGTTTATGCCAATCAGAACATTCAGCAAAGATACGTTCATAATCTGTATTACGAAGCCAAGTCGCCCTTGCTCAATACGGCAGGAACGTCTGTTTCACAGGGCAACATCGAATTCTGGTATCTCAACTACGAGCAGAACAACGCGGCAGGCATTCCTAACGCCAGCGGCGCCACTGACCGTTCGGGCTATGATTTCGGCGACAAGGCGACCAACGGTTTTCATGGCTCCATGCAGGTGCACGACTATCAAAACAGAACGACGATTTTCGCGTTCAATAACTGGAACAACGCTGGCGAAGACGCGGCTCTGGGTGTAGGAAACAGCAATATTGGCAATACGGGACCAGACTGGACGTTTGCCGCTAACTCACAATCTTATAACGTCAAACAGCTGGACATCTTCGCCAAACCGGTGTTTTCTCAAATGAGCGAATCCGATTACGCCGCCATTTCCGGCGAAGTTTCCGGCATGAAACTGCTCTATAAACTCGATTGCCCTCTGCAGGGAAAATACAGCACGAATAATTACATTATTAATAACTCTGTCAATTCAGACCTTTCCGGCATGCCGATCAAACGAGTCGGTTATTATATGACGCTGGAAAAGGCTGACGGTTCAGTCGATTACGCCTACGCTGGATACGATGCAACGACTAACGACTTGAATCAGCTGGGTCTGCCGTTTGACGGCTCTGTTCGTCAGCAGACGGTTAATAATATGACAGTTCGTTCCAACGTTGATGGCGTTGTCAATGGAAGCGGAATCGCGACGGGCAACATCGAAATGTGGAATACGGACTACAATCAAAATAACTCTGCCAACATTCCTAATGCAAGCGGCAGTGAATTCGATTTCGGCGATAACCCCACCGGCAACGGCTCCTATGGTTCATTCCAGATTCACAACTACGGCGCGGGTCAAACGGTTATGGCGTTGAACAAGTGGAACGGTCAGGCAACCGGAAACAAATCCATTGATATTGGAATTGGACGTAACACCGGCGCTGGTTCGCCAGACTACACGTTCAACGGAGACAATAAGGATACGTCCAATGCGTCTAAATATGAAACTCGTTCGCTTTACGTTTTGGCTCAACCCGCTATCGCGCCGGGCATGGACAACGTTTCAGACGCTTCCAAGTACGTTCTGGTTCAGGGAGCTAAACTGACCACGCAGATGAATACCGAATGGAACGCGGAATATCAGGGCGTCGATTATAACATTGCCAATAACGTTGCTCAGCTGCAAAAGACGCTTGGTCCGTTTGATCGCGTTGGCTATTATATGGAATACGCTCAAACCGCCAACAGCGATCTGAATTACGTCTTTGTGTCTTTCGATACGATGACGGCGGACATTTCCAAAATCGGCGTCCCGGTATACGGAACAGGCGAATCTTATCAGCAAACCGTCAAAAATATGCAGGTAACAACAAACGTTCCTGCGACTGAAGGGCTTATCAGCGCGCCGGGCACAAATACTCAGGCAACGCCCAATACAACCTACGCTCATAACACCGGCTATCTGGAATTCTGGCCGTCCAACTACGGCAAAGAAAAAGCAAATATTATCACTCAGGGCGATGGAAATACTTTGGACATCAACGACTCCGGCAATAATATGACGCTGGGACACGGCTCCATGCAGATTCATTCCGTTGACACTGAACAAACCATTTTTGCTCTGAACAACTTTAGAGCGGCTAAAGCATACGGCATCGGTACAAATCCTAACGCCTCAACCAACAGCAGCGGCAGTCAGAGAGACTGGACTTTTGATTCTGGTAAAACCGGGTATGCGATTGCCAACATTTACACCTTTGCCAAGCCGGTCTTGTCTGACATGGACGCGGAACACTTCCAGCCGATTCAGTCTGAAGCCGCCAACATGCACCTGGTTTACAAGCTGGACTGCCCGCTTAACGGAACGTATTCTGCAGACAATTACACAGTCAACAACCTCAATAATCTGGGCGATTTGGCAGGCATGCCGCTCAAACGAGTTGCCTATTATATGACGCTGGAAAAAGCCGATGGAACTGGTACAGATTACGCCTACGCGTCCTACGACGCTACTACAAATAATCCAGCGAATATAGGCATGCCTTTTGACGGCTCGATTCGTCAGGGATTGGTCAACAATCTGACGGTTTCTTCTAACGTTCCCGGCGTTGTCAACGGAACGGGTCTGTCTGGCAACATTGAAATGTGGAAGAATACTTACGAAAGAACGAATTCTGCCAGCATTCCGGGAGCCAGCGATTCTGCATACGACACTGGCGATAAACCGACAAACGGATCTTACGGCAGTTTCCAGATTCACAATTACGGAAACAATCAGACCGTTATGGCTCTTAACGCCTGGAACGGCGTTGCTACATCTGCAAGCAGAACAATCGATATTGGAATCGGAAACAACAATACGAACGCCGGAGATCCGAACTACACGTTCAACGGCGATCAGGGGTCGAACTCCAACGCGTCTCAGTATTCCAACCGAACGCTGTACGTTATGGCGGAAGCCGCTTTGGCTCCCGGCATGGCAAACGTTACAAACGGATCGGAATACACGATGGTTCAGGGCGTTCGTTTGACAACTCAAATGGGAACGAACTGGCATGACAACGGCGTTAAATACGACATCGTCAACAACCTTGCAACCCTGCAAGGTCAAGGCATTCTCTTTGACCGCGTCGGTTATTATATGGAATACGCTCAAACGTTAAACGACCCGCTGACGTACGTTTTCGCGTCCTTTGACGCCATGACAAACGATATTGGCAGAATTGGCATTCCTACGTCCAAATCCGGGGAATTCTATCAGCAGGTTGTGAATAACCTGGAAGTTACCACTAACGCAACGACGTCGCAAGGTTTAATCAACGATCCAACTACTGGACAGCAGGCGGCTCCCAATATAACTATTTCACACAATCAGGGCTATATTGAATTCTGGGCGTCAAACTACGGTCAGGCGAAAAGTGGAATCATTCCACTTGGCGACGACGCTACGTTCGATATAAACGATTCTGGAGGAAGTACAGCCGCCGGACACGGTTCTATGCAGGTTCATTCGCTGGATACGCAGCAAACGATCTTTGCGTTGAATCATCTTAACGGCGCCAAACAGTACGGCATCGGTACAAATCCCAACGCCTCGACCAACAATCAGGGCGGTCAGCGAGACTGGACGCATGACGAATCCAAGACTGGATACGCTATTGCCAACGTCTATACGTTTGTTCATCCTGTTGACGCTTTGCTGACGACAAACGCCATGTCCATGTATCAAAGAGATCTGGCGAATACAGCCGACGTTAAACTTGCTGGAACGTGGGCGGTTTCAAACGGCGTTACGATTGATGCGCTCCAGGCGTCCGTTGACGGCGGAGACTGGATTAATCTGACGATGAACTCAGACGGCACCTTTACCGGAACGACGTCCCTTATCGGCGGTATGCACGACGTTCAATATCAGGCGTTGGATTCCAACGGAAACGTCATTGCAACCAAATCCGGTCAGATTGGCGTTGGTGAAATCTTCATCACCGCCGGTCAGTCCAACTCGACCAACTACGGCGACGCCGCGCAATCGTCAACGTCGCCCCTGGCGTACGCTTACAATCCAAAGACCGGGCAATGGCAGCACAACGCTGACCCGCAGCAAGGTCCGTTAGACAACAGTACCAGAGGTTCGACGTGGCCCGCGTTTGCCGATAAAATGGCTGAACTGGAAGGCGTTCCAATTGCAACGTATTCCGTTGGATACGGCGGAACAAGCCAAACCCAGTGGGCAAACGATTGGAATGGCATTTACAGCAATCTCAAAGCGGCGATGGAATTTCTCAATGAAAACTCCGACGGTTTTGCTGGAATCTTGTGGCATCAGGGCGAATCCGACAAAGGAACCGCAGAGCAAGCGTATTACGATATGCTTTCCGCTTTAATAGATCGGACTCGAACCGATTCCGGCGACGAAGATTTGCCGTGGGGCGTTGCGATTGCCTCTGCCGACGGCAACGGAACGACATACGCCAACGTTACCAACGCTCAATATCGCGTTATTGCAGACGACCCGCTGGTATTCGAGGGCGTCAATACCGACGAATACCCGCGCGAACTGCGTGGAGAAGGCGGCAACTCAATTCACCTCAGCGTTGTCGGCTTGCAGAGAGCTGGCGAAGACTGGGCGTTAACCGCTGGCGAAGACATCGTTGGTCTGCGTAAATACTGGTTAGCCAATTCTGACGAAGCGACTGCTATTCCAAACTGGGAAGTCAACGGCGGATACAAGCTGGGCATCAAGCTTGTTGACGGCGACGCTCAATCTGTCGAAACTGACAACGCGGTTCAAATGGCGAATGATGGTACGATTGAAGTCGGCGAAGGTTACGACTTAACTCTTACCGGGAACGTTTCCGGCAACGGCGCAATGATCAAAACTGGCAAAGGCGCTTTAACGTTTTCTGGAGATCGTTCAGAGTATACCGGCAAGACAGCCGTTTCCAATGGTACGCTGACCCTGTCTGGCGCCGCGATTCCGTCCAACGGTTCCGTGGAAGCCGCTAACGATACGACGTTGGTTTATAACGTTGACGCAGGCGATTCTCAACAGCTGACCCTCTCCGACGATGTAACGGTTATTGCTGACAACGTTCGTAAAACGGGCGAAGGACAGCTCAAGATTAAGGCTGACGGTTCGCAGTTTACCGCCAATGATTTTGCTGTCGAAGCCGGTGAGCTGGACTTCAAAGGCGACTACAATGGCAATTTGGAAATCAAATCCGGCGCGACGCTTTCGCCGGGCAATTCCGTTGGCGATTTAACCGTTATCGGCAATGTCGTTATTGACGCTGGCGCAACGGGGCTGTTTGAATTCAGCGCGTACAACCCGGATCCGGATTCTCAGGAATTCGATACGCTGACCGTTGCAGACGACGGCTCTTTAACGCTGGATGCAGATTCGATTATCCAGCTTTACTTTGAAAACGGCGACGTCGCTCTTTGGGCGGAAAAAGACGCGGAATATCAGCTGGTTGCCGACAACGGCTTTGCCGCCGATACCACCGACCTGAGCGATCTGCTGGGCAACTATCAAACCCTGTTTGCGTTGCAAGGCAGAACGGACGGGCTTTATTTGATCGGTTTAGGCGCTCCTGAACCCGGCTCCGGCGTTCCGGAACCGTCCACGTGGGCGCTGTTGATTCTTGGAACTGCCGGCTTGTTCTGGCTTCGAAGAAAAAACAGCTCAAAGAACAATCCTTAATTTCATGAATAAAACCAGCTTTGTTACAATCGCAATCCTTTTCCTTCAATTGACCGTTTGTCAGGCTCAGGAAAAGGATTGTGTTATTTATCGGTGGACTCAATTAGACGGTTCTGTCTCGTTGTCGTTTTGCGAACCCGAACCGCAGTGCGACTTTTATCGGATTCGAATCACCCCTGCTGAAATCGGAACGGATGTAAAGTATCTTGACGTCTGCTCGCCGTTTGCCAAAGCGTCTGTCGGCGACGACGGCTTTTTCGTCCTGTCACAGGGACAGCTTATCACGTTTCGCGATCAGCCGGAAGGACTGTATTCGCCGGGCGTCGTTCCCATGCCGATGCTGGGAATCAAGACGCCGAAAGCGGGTTGCTGTCTGGTTATCGTTAAGGGAATGCCGTACGATTACCGCCCGCGCGTTCAGCTCAAAGACGGGAAATACTCGCTCAGCCTGCGCTTTACGTTCAATGGCGTCAAGCCGTACGAGGACGTTATTATTGACGTTTACCCCCTTGGGCGCGAAGGGTCGTATTCCGACGTCGCCCGACGGTATCGGCAATATCAGCTTGACCGGGGCGAATGTCGCCCGTTAGCGGAACGAGTCAAAAACAATCCGGAACTGCAGTACGCCGTCGAGTCGGTTGAAGTTCGGCTTCGTCTGGGCTGGAAACCGGTTCCGTCTCCCGTAGCAGAGCAGACGCCGGAAACCGAGCCGGAAATGCGCGTCGCGATTGACTTCGACCGCGTCGCCGACATCATGGACGAATTCAAACGTCAGGGAATCGACAAGGCGGAGTTCTGCCTGGTCGGCTGGAATATCGGCGGGCACGACGGTCGATACCCGCAAATCTTCCCCGTCGACGAGCGGCTGGGCGGCGAAGAGAAACTCAAAGCGCTTATCCAAAAAGCCCAATTGATGGGCTATCAAATAACGTGTCACACAAATTCAACGGACGGTTATTCAATCGCCGATTCATGGAACGAGGATCTGTGCCTTGTCAATCGCGACGGGACGATTAATCATCCGCTGACAACCTGGGGCGGAGGGAGAATGTACAATCTGTGCCCCAAACCGGTTTACGAGCGCTATACGCAAAACGACCTGCCGCGAATCGCTCAGCTGGGATTTCGCGGCGTGCATTACATCGACGTCATTTCGACCGTTGCGCCGCGCGAATGTTGGGACAAGAATCACCCGCTCAATAAACGCCAGTGCGTCGAGTACTGGAAAAAGATTCTCGCGCAGGGACAAAAGAACTTCGGCGCCGTTGGCTCGGAAGGCGCGTTTGACCACGTCGTTTCCAATCTGGACTACTGCCTCTACGCCACGTTCAACGATATTATCGACCCGTCCAAAATGCCGTTGGTGGAAAGAACCGTTCCGATGTGTCAGCTGGTTTACAACGGGATTCTGTTACAAAACCCCTGTACGGCAACCGTCAACCCGACTCTCAAAGGTAAGACTGCGGAACTGAAACTGCAAGAGTTCAACGGACGTCCCGTGTTCTACTTCTATTCCAAATTCAAGTCAGACGGAAAAAGCTGGATGGGCGACGCTGACCTGACCTGCCAGACGGACGAACAGTTGAGAGAATCCGTTAAGGCGGTGAAGCGCGCCTACGACGAATACCGCTCCCGCGTTGCGCTTCAATACCTGTTCATGGACAAACACGAACAGGTCGCCCCCGGCGTTTTCAGAACAACCTTTTCAGACGGAACCGTCCGCGAATTTAAATACGAGGAGTAAAATGAGTAACGATACGCCGACAGAAACTGCCAAACAGAAAAATGATTTGCTAACAAATTATTTTCTGGGCGTGATTAATATCGGGCTGTTTTTTACGTTGTCGTGTTTGTTGGATCAATCGATAGGCGGTTTATATTTTGGAGCGTTATGGTTAGTTGTCTATACCGTTTATGTTTTCGGCTCTGTAATTCTGTTTGTAGTTGAAGACAATTTCCCAAGCGTGAAAAGTATTCGCACGTATTATCTAAATCGCTATATAATTTTGCTTTTTGAAACAAGTTTGATTTTATTTGCGATTTTATTAGTCCTGGGTTTAGTAGGCGTTTCTCAAATAAACGAGGGTATTAACTGGAAAGAAGTTCTGTGGAATATAATAGACTCCTTTATCGCTTTATACGTTCTTTCAAGTCTGATTTCGATAGTTACTGTTGCGTTTTCAATACTGTTGTTCGGCATGAGGCATTATTGCGATTCGGATTACAATCCAATCGCTCGTTCCGAATCTTCCAAACAGACCAATAGTTCTCCAATTATGCGGAACAGGAACGCTTTCTGGCAGATTGTTATTGAAGTTTGGCGTCAGTTTGCAATTTTTACATTATGGATAACGTTTCCACTGCTGTTTATAGTCGGAATTTTTTTAGAAGATCTGATAAAACAGGGTGAGCTGGATTTTGGCGTGGTCGTTATAATCCCGCTGATTATTGGTTCTGTGATAATACAGATTGCGTACATCGTTTTCAACGTTGTTATGAGAAGAATCTATTCTCTGGCATGGCGGGGAATTCAAAAGCGTTCGTTTTTACAATAATATGCAAAAAGTTTATTTCTTTACGATTGACAACGAAGATTTGATTATGTATAATGACATCAAATTTACCAAGACCAAATTGGAGCATAATTCCCATGTCAAATGAAACAATAACAGAAACTGCCGAACCGAACGCATTGTTAACGCGAAACTTTATAACAGGCGTTGTAAATTTAACGCTGTTCTTTCCTTTGCTATATCTATTTATAAGATATAATAATTCGTTTTTCGGATTGCCGTTTGATAAATTGTCTATTCAT
>JAZMZV010000003.1:0-9604 GCA_045586185.1 Thermoguttaceae bacterium
TACACAGTAACAGAGGTATATGAGGGCTCCTTCAGAGGAAACACAAGTATAAGATACCTGTCACTTCCGCCAACAATCACATTTATCGGAGGCGGCGCATTTTACGGATGCTCAAGCCTTGTTTTCGTGGACTTCAACGACAACCCCAACAATATTAATATGTCAAGCTGGGAGAGGGAAAATAATCTCGCATATCTTTTATAATCGCCAGACGTTTCCCTATATAAATATAGACGTTATACGCACCTGTCCTGTTCCCGTAAAAATCGCGTTAACAAATAAACTGAGTAGAACTTTTTAAGAAGAAACTTTTTTCAAGCGTCAGACGTCTATAATTCAAGAAACAAAAAAAGCGTCGCATTGAACTCCATTTCAACCGACGCGTATAATCTGTCCTATCCCCGGGGGGGAAGATAAAGCATCCTTCTTTAAAATCAGACAAATTACGTTGTGGAATATCTTTTATGCTTTTCAAGCCCCATAGGAGTTTTCAAACTGATGACAATCTAAATTAACATCAAAAAGACCATTCCATTTCCTGATTTTTAAATTTTATCAATTGCATCCGTGCTTTCAATAAAATCATTGGCTTTAAGATACCCCAAAACCCAATTTCCGTCAATACGAATTTTTTTCGTAAAACAGTTTTTTTTCCTATCAAAACGAAGCAATGCCATTTTATTCTTTCCCCCTCAAATCCTCATTTATCACAAGACGTCTATATCCTGCAACCGCTACTTTAGGCGCCCCCAATATCTTGATACAAAAAATCGGATGGTAAAATAGATAAGCACATTCTCTCTTAAATTAACGCCGAAAAAATTTTAAAAAATTTTTTTCATGGTCAAAAAATTCTCGAAGATACGCTATCGGAAAAGATTACGTATTTTATCTTCTTGACGCATCTTGTTACAAAGTGAATTTTTGAAGGGTTCTTAAGTTATTCCAGTTAATATGTCGATTGAGAAGCAGAGTTTTTATTTTGAAAGGCGATAATATGTTTAAACGAACAACCGTTTTGACCAGTCAGACCCCGTTTCACTACTTCAGTTTTGAGGATGGATACTATCCAACCAAAGCAACGGAAGCGGCGTTAAAATTGCTTGTGCGGTGCGTCAGGCGACGCGAGGGGACGGCTGTAATTCTGGGCGCTACCGGGACTGGAAAATCTCTGTTATGCACAATTCTGGCTAACGCGTTAATCGATGACATGTACGCCGTTACCATCAATAATACAAACGGCTGCACGCCAAAAGCTCTGTATCAATCCATATTGTTTGAGTTGGAACGCCCGTATCTGGGTCTGGATGAAAACGAAATGCGCCTTTCCGTTCTGGATATTCTTACCGACCCGGCTCGGTATCCGGCGGGATTGGCTTTGATTATTGACGAAGCGCATAATCTGCCCCAGGAAACGTTAGAAGAAATCCGTCAGTTAAGCAACGGTCGAACGCGCCGCGCCAGCGGGTTGTCCGTGGTTCTTTGCGGCGATTTGCGGTTGGAAGAAAATCTGTCGCATCCGCGTCTGGAAAGCTTTCAGCAGCGCATTTCCACCCGGGTTTGTCTGGATCCGTGGTCGAAAAAAGAGGTTGCGTCGTATATTACAACGCGCCTAAAGGCGTTCAAAGATAAAGTTCCGCCGCGATCGGTTGACCGCATTCGGAAGTTTTCCGTTGAAGCCTGTGACGCCGTTTACACCGCCACCGGCGGGGTTCAGCGTCTGGTTTCTCAGCTGTGCGATCAAGCGTACCTTGCCGCGCTTGAGCAGAAGCGTCTGGTTATTGAAGCCGACTTTATCCAGTCCGTTTGGGCGCAGATTCAGTCTCTGCCAGACCCGGCTCAGGACAGCTTTAACAACTCTTCCAATAACGAATCCTGCATAGAATTCGGTTCTCTGGACGACGATTCAGACTGGAAATCGGCAGGCGACGTCGACGACTCTTCGGCAGAACCTGAAGACAATGCCGTCATGACGGACGAAGAGTATTACAATTCCGACCCGATTGTCAACGCGGTTTTCGGACAGCAAAACAAAAAGCCCGGTATGACGCCTCGAGCCGTCTCCGCTAAAAAGGACAACGAATCCCCAGCGCCAGCGAAAGAGTCGAAAAAAGAAAGCTCTGTCGACCGTTTCGCCGTCAATTTTGACGAGTTGGATAAAGCGCAGTCTTTGATGGACGAATTGATTCCCGCCACTGACCGGGAAACGTCCGAGAAAGAAGAACAGCGTCAGCCGACCCCAATTGAAGATTCAGACAGCCCTCTTGACAGAACGATCAATCGCGCTAAAAGCATTATCGAAAAGCTCGATCAACTGGAAGAATACTTCACGTCGTACAACACGGTTGACTATGTCGATTCACCGATGAGCGCTTCCAACAACGCTGACGAATCGGCTGAAAATGACGCGTTGTCGGAATTGCGATTCGAAGACCCGTTTGCTGAATCGTTCCAGCAGGAAGAAGCCGTCCGACGCGACGACGCTCATCCGATTCCGCCGTCTCCGTTCGCCAAAAACCATGAAGGAATGGTCAGTTCCGAGTCTTCACGCCCCAAAAACAAAGGCGTTTACTAAGTTGCGAGTAGCGAGTTGCGAGTTGCGAGAGGGGTTTTCTTGCGCTCAATCGTCGTTTATTTCGAAATCGTCTTCAACTCTGCCGGACCGAGGGTAACGGTAATCGGCTTGTCAGGCGCGCCGGGCAAGGCGATTGTAACAGTTCGACTGCGGCTGCAGTCCAGATTGAGCAGGTCGACGGAATCCTCGTAAACCGCCCAAGCTAGGCTGTCAGACGGCAGCGTATCCGAGAGAACGTCGATATCGCCGGCTTTCGTCCCGCTGAACTCTTTTCCCAGCTTTTTCAGAATCGACTGCAAGAGCGTCTTTGCCGCGTCCTCGCCGGGATACGTCCACGTTAAAAGCAAATAGACTGCGCCCTGTCCGTGCCGCTGACGAACCAAAAGCGGCTTGCCGTCAATCGACGCCAGCGTTTCCAGCGGCTGCGAGTCCGCCGACGGCTCCGTTGGATTAAAACGCGCAATCGACGTTTCCAGACGTTCTTTGCCCTCTATAAGCCAATCGGAATCGATCGCCCCCGATACCTCCTGACGCTCAACGATTTCCATATCGATTAGCGGCTTCAAAACGCCGTTGGCTATCAGGTCGGACGGCGCGTACTGAGCGTATTCTCTGTCGGTTCGCGTTGACAGCTGCGGCGTTACAAGGAATACGGTTCCGCCCTGACGAACGTACTGCGACAGCGTCTGAACGATCCCCGGCGTCATGGTATTCCAGCCTGTACAGACAACCAGCTTGTATCGCGTCAAATCCTTCAACCGGGTAAACTCGTCCAGAAAGACGACGTCCGTTTGACCGTAGGGCGATCCCGCTAAAAATCGATTGTTATACGGGGCGGTCGCCGACGGGTCGAGGGGGAAGAAGACCTGCTGAACCGCCTGACTGAGCCGTTCAGGAGGTCCGTATTTCCAGCGCGGGTCTTTCTCGGCGGCTTCGTGCTGCGCCCAGACCGCGCTGTGCATGTACATTCCAACGTAACAATCCCCGTTTCCCATCGCGACAGCAATGCGCGTCTGCGGGCTGTCCAGCCGCTTGGGCGCCTGCTGGACGAACGCGTAGAACTCTTTCATCTGACGGCGATATTCCGCCGGGACGGGGTCGTTGTGCCCGAAATTCTTCTTGTCGGATTGAGCGGTGTATTGCCCCGCCTGCGTCGACTGCGAGCCGGATTCCAGCACAATAAACCGGCTTCCCATGAGATACTGCTGATACAGCCCCGCCTTGAGAAGCTGAAACTTCTGCGGCGCCTGGAACGGGTAATCGCACGTCTGCCATTCGTGCGCCAGCCATCCGCCCCAAAATTCCGGCTGCCATTTTCGCGCTGCGCCGCGCATCTCCGCGCTTGCCCACGCCAGGTTCTGCGCTCCGATAGCGTACAGTTCAGAACACATAAAATCGACGCCGCCTTCCAGCTCGTAGTTCGCCAGCGAGGAGCCGGACGTCGAAAAGACGTAATCGTAGTTGGAATGATACAGCTTCGCGCCTCGGGCGACGTATCCCTCAGTAAAGGCGTCGCGGCAAAGCATGACGTCCGCCAGCGACTGATTGAAACGGCACGCCTGAGCGCTTCGGGCGTCCTGATACAGGAAACTGGCGAACTCGCCAATATTGTTATTGAGAAAATAGCGGTTCTTCGCCGCCGAGGTTAATTCCTCAACCTGCTGACGGCTGTCGCGCTTGTAGATTGTCATGGAATACACGCTGTTGTCCGCCAGTTTGGCGATAACGTCGCGTTCTGTAATTCCGGACTGATTCGGTCGCACCGGCGCGCCAGGCCAGAAGACAGCAAGGTTGCCCAACTTCTGATCGATTAACTCGTCAACGTACTCTACGCAATGTTCGCTTCCGTAAAAGCACAGCCCCACCAGGCGCTCGCCCGGCGCCAGCGGGACGGGAAGCGGATTCGCATTCCCTTTGACGTGAACTGTTACACGAGTCGGCTCCGGCTGCCCGTCGACGTAGGCGTCTAAAAGAACGTCAAACTCCTTTCGACCGTCTGCGAATTCCGGGAACCGCCGCTTGAGCTTTCCTTGCGACGTCTCGACCTGAACGGTCGGAAAAGTTGCGAGTTGCGAGTTGCGAGTTACGAGAGGAGATTGCTCATCATCGGCGGGGACTGTCCATACGAAACGGTTCATTTCAGGAACCGCATTCACTTTAATTCTGTACAAACGATTGAGTTTGTCAACTGTGAATTCCGCCTGCAGTTTGAATCCGGAATAGACGTTCAGGACGTACTCGCCCGTCGGAGCGCTCCAGCTGTAAACCCCGTTGGGAATGACCAGTTTGGAATCCTGATTGGAATTGAATTTGTCGTCCAGTTCAAACGTTAGCTCCAGCTCCGCCCCGGACGCCATCGGTCCGAGGTTGGGCTTTCCCTGCGTAAACGGCAAGACGTCGTATTTATTCGCGCCGTTTTCCAGACGAATTTTGGGCGACGCCAAAAGCGTCCACGAGCTTTTCGGATTGACAACCGACAATTTCAGCCGCAGCGTCGCCGCGCCGTCAGTCTGCGGACGGACGCCGTTTTGACTTTGAATAATCCGTTTTATCGTTTGAGCGGAAACGGGAATTGTCAGGGTCTTTCCCGGTTCAATCGCGCTGGAATAGACGTCAACCAGCGGCTCAACTCGTTCAGCAAACGCCGCGCTTGTCAAGACCGCGGCAACAACCAACATCCGGCAGAATAATCGTATCTTTTTCATCATGACAATAATTCTACCAGAATTAAAAAAGAAAAGCAATAGGGCGGCGAGGCGGCGAATTAGTTAGGAGTGAGAAGTGAGGAGTGAGGAGTTACGCAAGCGTAAGGCGAGCCGGGGTGCGTAAGTCCCCGGAAAGAACCGCGCAGCGGTTCAATGTTTCTAGCCGTGGGGAACCCAACGGAAGACGTGTAACATAAAAACAGAATATCGCCAAATAACCTTTTCCGCTCGGTTCCCTCGACGGACTATATCAATTAAACGTCTGTTATCCCAACGTGACATAACTAGACGTGATTTCGTCCAAATATTTAAAATTTTTTAAATTTTTGGGGAAAATTTATATAGGGGGGCTTTTTTTCTCTAAAATACATGTTATACTTGTAACATTATGAGAAGAAAAACTACTGATACCACGACCTCCACAACCCTGTATGAGTTGTGCCGTAAAAATGATCCTGCTGCTTGGGATCGTTTGACAAAACTGTATAAGAAACTGGTACTGTTCTGGCTGAAGGAATACAAAGTTCCAGCCAAAGACGCTGACGCCGTCTGCCAGAACGTGTTGACAGAAATGTCAGCGCAGTTTCGTCGTTTCCGCAAGGGAGAACCGGGTAAATTCCGAACTTGGCTTCGCGGGTTAACCTATTCATGCGCTCAGGACTACAACCAGAAGAAGCAGCCGAAAAAGGCTGACGCCAAACCGGTTGACGTCCAGAACATCACAAGAGAACAAAATAAAAAGGAAAAGGCGATTCTTTGCCGTCAGTTTATTGCGTTCTTCAAGAACAAGGTTGCTCAAAAACACCTTGACGCGTTTGAACTGGTTACCGTAAAACGTATGACTTCCAAAGCGGCGGCTGAAGCCCTCAGCATGACTGGCGACAACGTTCGTCAGATCAAGAGCCGTCTTGAGAAGAGAATCGAAGCGGAATGGGAAGGATTGCTCTAAGTTCTTTTAATCGGGAACAAAGTCAATTAATTCGTTTTTTGTCTCCTTAACAACAAAAGGTCTGTGATTGGCGTTTAGCTTATCACAGACCTTTTTTATTTTTATTCAGACGCGACAGGTCACGGCGCAGCGTTTATTTGAAAGACAGCTTCTAGCTTCTAGCCTCTAGCTGCCAGCTTTTGTTTAAGCTTCTGGCTTTAAAATCTCATCATAGAGTTACGAAAGCCCAAGCTAATAGCTAGCAGCTAATGGCTAGCGGCTCATCCTTCGGTATGAACTTGCCAAAAGGACCTTTCTTCTGACTAGTCTTTCTTTTCGCGAATCCAGTCGGTATGGCAGGCGGTAACGCCGTCGCCGTCGGTGCGGCGATAGGTGTGAGCGCCGAAGTAGTCTCGCTGCGCCTGAAGCAGGTTGGCGGGAAGACGTTCGCTGCGGTATCCGTCGTAGTAGGCTAACGCGCCGGAAATGGCAGGGCAGGGGATTCCCAGTTCGACAGCGGTCGCGACGACTTTGCGCCATGCGGTTTGCGATTCTTCCGCAATGCTCTTGAAGTACGGGTCGAGAAGCAGATTTTCCAGCGCCGGGTTCTTGTCGAACGCTTCTTTAATGCGTTCCAGGAACGTAGCGCGAATAATGCATCCGCCGCGCCAGAGCATAGCGATGGGACCGTAGTTGAGCGTCCAGTCGTTGGCTTTTGCCGCCGCCTGCATCTGGACGAATCCCTGAGCGTACGAGCAAATCTTGGAAACGTACAGAGCCTTGCGAACGAACTCGATGAACTCTTTCTTGTCGCCGGAGTACGAGCCTTTCGGTCCCGGCAGGACTTTGCTGGCGCGAACGCGGGCGTCTTTCATGGCGGACAAACTTCGAGCGTAAACGGCTTCTGTAACAAGCGTGCTGGGAACGCCCAGGTCGAGAGCCAGCTGAGACATCCATTTTCCGGTGCCTTTCGCGCCGGCGGTGTCGAGAATCATGTCGACCAGATAGTTGTCGGTGAGCTTGTCTTTAACGGTAAAGATGTCGCGGGTGATTTCAATCAGGTACGAGTTGAGTTCGCCGTCCATCCATTGGGCGAAGACGTCGTGAATCTCCTCGTTGGACAGCCCAATCGCGTTTTTGAGCAGCCAGTACGCCTCGCAGATGAGCTGCATGTCGCCGTATTCGATTCCGTTGTGAACCATCTTGACGTAATGCCCCGCTCCGCGCGCGCCAACCCATTCGCAGCAGGGAATGTCGTGATTCGGACCGACTTTGGCGGAAATCGCCTGGAAAATCTTTTTGACTTCCGGCCATGCGGCTTCGGATCCGCCGGGCATCATGGACGGGCCGCGGCGAGCGCCTTCTTCTCCGCCGGAAACGCCGGTGCCGATGTACAGAATCCCGGTCGGCTCAATCGCCTTGGTGCGGCGTTCGGTGTCGGTGTAATGCGTGTTGCCGCCGTCGATAATGATGTCGCCCGGCTCCATGAGCTTAATCAGCTTTTCCATGACCGCTTCTGCCGGGGAAAGTTCCGGATAGAGCTTGGTTTCCATGGCGGGAATGGCGTCAGGAGACTTAATCATGAGCATGATTTTACGAGGTCGGGCGACGCTGGCGACCAGTTCCTCGAGGCTGTAACAGCCAACGATTTCCCCGGAAACTTCCTTAACGGCGTCGGACGCCAGGAAATCGTCAATCTTGCTGGTCGTTCGGTTGAATACCGCAACCGAAAAACCGTGATCCGCAATGTTCAAAACCAGGTTCTGACCCATAACCGCCAGACCCATCAAACCGAAATCGCATTGTTTAGCCATCTTCGCGAACTTTCTTTTTAAAAAAATACGGTTAAGTTTAACAAGCTCTTTGCTTGTATATCATAATATTATATTTTGCCAACAAAATGAGAATAGTCAATAGGGGAGGGGGAAGTAAGTTAGAAGTGAGGAGTTAGGAGTGAGGAGTTGGCAAGCGCTCTTCAGAAACGTTTACGAGGGGCGGGTATTACCCGCCATTATATCGCGGACAATGTTCGCGCCCCGGAGACGGCTTGCCGTCGCGCCCAACCGCGTTAGCGATTGAATATTTCTAGCTGTGAGTGAACCCCACGGATTTCTAATTTTTCGATTCGATTTGATATCTTTGCAGGCGTTTAATCTCTGAGTTTAGAATGTTACTCAAAGGGAACGCCGTTAGCGTCTCTTGTCTCTGTGCAGACCTCAATCAAAGCCCAAAGAGGAACAAAGAACCATCCAATGCATAACAATGTGCTGATAAGTTGGATGGCTCCTCTGCCAGAATAACCGGCATAAAAATTGTGCATTCCTAAACAGCCGAAGAACAATCCCAAGAGAATGTATGTTGTTCTGCTATGTCTTGGACCATGATATCTATGATGTCCTCTCGAACTATGACTGTTGTTTGAAAATCCCATGGAACCGTTAAAATTAGGGGCTCCAAAGTTAAAGTAATTGGCAAACGATGGAATAGCGGAGATCTGAACGGCGTTCTCGCCATTACGCCACGCAAGATTGTTGGAAAGAATCTGTCCGTTTTGAATCATTCCGATAATTTGACTCGTTGGATAAGGACCGTATCCGTTAACGCCGTCGGTACTTATATACCATTGTTCTTCCGGTACGGGAACGGCAGGCGAAGCCGTCTGAACTGGCGTCGGAGTAACGGCGAGCTGCTGAGCAAATGGATTGTTTGCATTTCCAGAAGAGGACGCCGATGAATTATTATTTTGAAGAAAATCAAACGACATCGATCCGGAAGAACTTGTCGATCCTGTATTACTTCCCACAGTTGTAACCGGGGTTGCCGTAGTTACTGGCGTAGCCGTAGTTGAAGCTGCTGACGAAGAATCTTGAGCTGTGTCAGATGAAGCAAATTCCGGAAACGATTTTACAGGACGCCATGTTTGCTGATCCGTCGAAATTGGAACGTCCAACGTAATTCGCTTAATTGAAAGCAAAGCGCGAACCTTGTCTGCTGAAAGCGGTCCGTATATTTTATTGGAACCTTTAATGTAATACATGTAAAAACCTCTAAAAGTAATATTGGTTTTCTAATAAAAACTGTGGGCAAAAAAATGTGAAAACAAATAAAGGCTGGTATTTTCTCAATTTATTGAGTAATAAATTGTGGTAAAGCTAACAAATTGAGTCAATGCCATATTATTAATATATTCAATTTCACGACAAATTACAAGGGGGGCGTTACTTAAAAAAGTAAAAAAGTTCTTAAAAATAACAAGGTAATTGATTGTTTTCTGGACTGATGTATAATACTTATATGAACATCAAGTCCTACGAATTACTGATTAAAACCGAAAATACGGCAAAAAGATACGTGTCAAAATATTTGCGTAAAAATCGACACGCTTTTTGTCCCTAT
>JAZMZV010000004.1:0-8745 GCA_045586185.1 Thermoguttaceae bacterium
GCGCCGCACTCCCCGCGCAAGCGATCGTCGCATATCGTATGCGGGGCAAAAGACCTGGGAACTTACGTTCCCGGCTCGCCTTTAGTTCCCGGCTCGCCTAATTGGTTTGCGCTAACTCTATATTTCGCCCTCTTTACGAAAAAATGCCCCTTTGTAGAAATAATCTGCCTTGTAAAAATTTCTGTCCGCTCCCCCTTGCGTTATTTTTGGGAAAGGGTATAATAGACGCATAATTTTGGAAGCGCTGGCAAATCTTCCGTTTTGTCAATGCTTTCAAATGCCTCCTTAGCTCAGTTGGTAGAGCAGTTGACTCTTAATCAACGGGTCACAGGTTCGAGCCCTGCAGGAGGTACTTCAAGCCCTTGCGATATTTCGCGAGGGCTTTTTTTATCTCGCGGTATCTCCGAATTTTTAAGGATTTGCGGAAAATTTTGTTCGATGTCGGCAGTTTTGACGACCGCCTGCGTCTGCCCATTTTGCGACCTACCCCCGTCCGTTTCCCCTTCCTTTTTGTCTACCCGGAAAGACGTTTTGGCTTATTATCCGTCTGTAAAAATGAATTTCTTCTGATCTCAATTCAATCTTTTTTTATTCTTTTCTTGACTTTTTAATATTATGTTGTATAATATACTCAAACTATCCAGAATAGCTTGAATTAGAGCGAAGTTGAAATGAAAGAATAGAGATATTTGATTCTTTAAGAGTGGATTGTTCTCTTACAGAATTAAGGTTCTCGGATTTTTAACGTTTTTTAAACAAAGGACTTCAGATGAAAGTAATGGTAACCGGCGGCGCCGGGTATATTGGATCTGTGGCGACGGAAATGCTGGTCGAGTCCGGCTACGACGTTGTGGTTTTCGACAATCTGTTTCAGGGACATCGCGCGGCGGTTCACCCCGGCGCAACGTTTATTCTGGGCGACCTGGCAGACAAGGCGCAAATCGACGCGGCCTTTGAGGCGCACCCTGATATCGAAGCGGTGATGCACTTCGCCGCTTATTCTCTGGTGGGCGAATCCATGCAGAATCCGTTTAAGTACCTGGATTGCAACGTAACCAACGCGCTGCGGCTGCTGGAAAGCATGGACGAACACGGCGTCCGAAAGTTCATTTTGTCGTCTACCGCCAACCTGTTCGACGACCCGGAAACCATCCCGATTACCGAAAAAGAGCGCATCGTTCCCGGCAGCCCGTACGGGGAATCCAAGGCGATTATCGAACGGTTCCTGCATTGGCTGGACAAAACCGGCAAGATTAAATACTGCGCCTTGCGGTACTTCAACGCGGCGGGAGCGTCTGAAACCCGCGGGGAAGACCATCATCCGGAAACGCACCTCATTCCGCTTGTGTTGCAGGTGGCGTTGGGTCAGCGCGATCGGCTCAAGATTTTCGGCGACGATTATGACACGCCGGACGGAACGTGCGTTCGAGACTACATCCACATCAAAGACCTCGCTCAGGCGCACATTCTCGCTTTGAACGATTTGGATAAAGGAAGCCGAAAATACAACCTCGGCAACGGCGCAGGCTATTCCGTCAAACAGGTTATCGAAGCCGCTCGACAGATTACCGGACACCCGATTCCCGCCGACGTTGTCGACCGCCGCCCCGGCGACCCAGCGAGGCTCATTGCCGGGTCGGAAAGGATTCGCAAAGAACTCGGCTGGGAATCCAAGTACCCCAGTATCGAAGCGATTGTCGAAACCGCCTGGAACTGGCACAAGAATCATCCAAACGGCTACGGAGACAAATAAGCGCCTAGTGCATAGTACTTAGGGTGCAAAGCGCCTCACTATGCACTAAGCGCTACGCACTACTCACTGAATTATAACCCTGTAAAATGTCACAATCAATTTCCCCACTGGTAACTATCGGAGTTTGTACGTATAAACGTCCTGAAGGTATTGCAAAGTGTCTCAGGAGCCTTATTGACCAACAGACGTCTGTTCCGTTTGATATTGTCGTAACGGAAAACGATCCCGCGCAGGGGTCAAAGGCGGTTATCGAACAGATAGCGGATGAAGCAAAGGAAAAGGGAATCGAGATTCGCTATTATTGCGAACCGGAACCGAACATCTCCATTGCGCGCAATCGCTGCGTTGCTGAATGCCGCGGGGAATTTCTCGCCTTTATTGACGACGACGAATGGGCGGAACCCGATTGGCTGGAAAAGCTGGTCGAGGTGCAGCGGGAATACGATGCAGACGTGGTTCATGGTTTGGAAATAAATGAATATGTTGAAGGATTCCCTGAATCATTGAAAGGTTTTTTTGATTTTCGCAAGTATTGGCATGAAGGCATGGTTGTTGAATCAACCGCTACCAATTCTACTCTCTTTAGACTCTGTACGTTACAATGTCGTGAAGAACCTTTCGATATTTCTTTTGGAAAAACCAGCGGGGAAGATACGGAATGTACATTTTATCTTTTTCAAATCGGAAAAGCTAAAATAATTCAATCGTTAAAACCTGTTGTACACGATGTGCATCCATTGGAACGGGGAAGGATATCTTATTTTGTAAGACGAGCGTATCGAGAGGGCTACCTTCAATCTAAAATTTACCACATGTATTACTATCGACAGGTAGGCGCCAAGGTAAATTTTAAAAGAGCGATGTCTTCATTATTTTCCAGCATTTCTCATATTCCCATGTTGTTTTATAAACCTCGCCGGGGATTTGTTATTATAG
Organism: Thermoguttaceae bacterium; assembly: GCA_045586185.1. Taxonomy (GTDB): domain Bacteria; phylum Planctomycetota; class Planctomycetia; order Pirellulales; family Thermoguttaceae; genus RUG11551. The sequence continues at coordinate 2,690 of JAZMZV010000004.1, forward strand.
CTCGTGGACTTGCAGCTTTTTGGGGAATATTGGCGTTTTATTTGCACTTTGGCAATATTGATCATCAATAATAGCGGAAGGTCAAAAGTATGTTACGTTTTGTCAAGTCTATTTATTGCAAATTTCGATACGATTTACCAATTTGGCTGGATAATACAATGCCCTTCCCCTGGATTCGCGTTTTGAAGCATTTGTATTTTACGTCCAGTTTTAAGGCTCAAAAAGAAGCCGTTATTCGCCTTTATGAAATAGCAACGGGGAAATCGTTTAATATAGACGATCCTCAAACTTTTAACGAAAAGATTCAGTGGCTTAAATTATACTGGAGAAATCCGCTTATTACGCAATGCGCAGACAAGTACTTGGTGAGAGATTATATCGCGCAGCGCTTGGACGAGTCTTTTTTGCCCAAGTTGCTGGGAGTGTATGATAATCCTCGCGAAATTGACTTTGACGCTCTGCCCAATAAGTTTGCGTTGAAAGTCAACTGGGGGTCAGGTCAAAACGTTATCTGCAAAGATAAAAGCAAGCTCAATATTCCCGACGCCATTAAGAAACTGAAAACCTGGCTTACGCGACCGCATAACCACTATTATTATTCGATGGAATGGGGGTATAAGAACATTCCTCCAAAGATTATTTGCGAAGAATATTTGGAATTTCTGGACGCCGCGCCGAGAGTGTACAAAGTAATGTGCTTTAACGGAGAACCCAAAGTCATTCAGCTGGTTATGGACGACAAAACGCCTTCCGAAACAATTAATTACTACGATTCCCAATGGAATCTATTGCCGTTTAAGCAAAATTATCCGACAAACAGCGCCGAGATTCCGCGTCCAAAACAGCTTGACCAGATTTTGGAAATCGCTAAAAAACTCAGTCAGCCGTTTCCCTTTGTTCGGGTTGATTTATACGAAGCCCCAACCAGGATTTATTTCAGCGAGCTGACGTTTTACTCAGACGCCGGCACAGCTCTGTTTGATCCGCCGGAATGGGATAAAATTCTTGGCGATTATCTCCAGCTCCCGGAACCGTTCAATGCTGACAAGCAGACGTCCTGACAATGTTAAAACGCGTTTCCAACCAGAAAACATCGTTAAGAGATTGCAGTGTCTGGAAGCAACGCCTTGCTTATAACTTATCTGATAATCGACTGATTATCAGATAAGTCAATTCATGCAGCTGATTGCATCTCAAGCGCTTACAGCAGAATCTGACCGCTTTTTCAGATTTTATTTGAATTTTTCCTATCGCATATTGATTTTTTCTTTAAATTGTGCATAATAGAGGGTAGGGCGTCAAAGACAAAGTTGTTACGATTGCCTTTGAGCGCTCAAAATGAATCGTTGAAGACGTTTTTTGCAACATGTTAAATTGAAACAGCTATGGGAATTCGTTTTTATTGTCCGAACGGTCATAAACTTCACGTTAAAGAATTTCAGGCGGGTCGCCGAGGCGTTTGTCCCTATTGCGGCGTAGACGTCGACATCCCCCTGACCAGCACTCGAGAATCGAGTAAAGGGAAATCTGCGCATAAGCGGACAGACGAGGAAGAAGTCAACTTGAATGCAATTGCTCCTAACGCCGCTCCCGACGCGCTGAGCAGTATAAATTATAATCATGCCGTTACTGACCCTGCGGAGGGCGCCAGTTTTACCTCAGCCAGACAGGACAGGGAAATTGAGCTTTCCGCGCCGCTTGAACGCCAAGTTGTGATTCCTGAACCGGCTCCTGCCGCCAGCGCTCCAAAGCCGGATCCGTTTGCAGAAGCTCCCAAAGCTCTTTGGTACGTCCGACCTGCCGCCGGCGGTCAGTATGGACCAGCTACAGCGGAAATTATGAAAACCTGGCTGGACGAGGGGCGCGTTTCTGACGACTCAATGGTTTGGCGCGAAGGCTGGGACAACTGGAAAAACGCTGCGGATGTCTTTGAACAGATCACGCCCAATAAAATTGATCTGCACCTTTCCGGCGTTATCAATAAACAAAAGAGCAAAACAGAGTCCGCTGCCCGATCAAAACATTCAGCGCCAGCTCAGGGCGTTCAAAACCCGATTCAGTCAGACGAAAACGCATTTCGCGGGCAAAATTCGTCTGCTACTGCTGACGTCGTCCCCGCCATTCCCGGTTCAAAGCCGTCGTTTTGGAAAGACTATAAACTCCTTGCCGTTATCGGCGAAGGGCTTGTTATTATCGGCTTGATTATCGCGTTAGTTTTGAAGTAATTTTGTTCCCTCCCTCCTGCCTGTTATCCTGCCATGAAACTGTCGATTGTCATTCCCGTTTTGAACGAAGAGGAAAGCCTCGAAAAACTGTTACAGGAAATTTCCGAAGTCGCCCTGGCGAACGAGTACAACGACTTGGAAATCGTTTTTATCGACGACGGGTCAACGGATACGTCGTGGTCTGTCATTGAGAAAATGGCGAAGGAAGACAGTCGCGTTCGCGGGATTCGATTCCGTCGCAATTTCGGGAAAGCGGCGGCTCTTCAGGCGGGTTTTTGCGAAGTTACTGGCGACATTGTCATTACCATGGACGCCGACCTTCAGGACGACCCGCACGAAATCCCCAATTTTCTGGCGAAAATGGACGAGGGGTTCGACTGCGTCAGCGGCTGGAAAAAGGTTCGGCACGACCCTTGGCACAAGGTTTACCCGTCTCGCGTGTTTAACGCCATGGTCAGCCATCTGACAGGCGTCGTCCTTCACGACCATAACTGCGGCATGAAATCCTATCGCCGCAGCATCTTTGACGAGATTACCCTCTATGGCGAAATGCACCGGTTCGTTCCGGTTCTGGCGGGGTCTCGAGGATACAAAGTCAGCGAGATAGTCATCAACCACCGCGCCCGAGAGTTCGGGAAATCGAAGTACGGATTCACCCGAATTTTCAAGGGCTTTATGGACTTGCTGACGGTTAAATTTGTAACGTCGTACGGTCAGCGGCCTTTGCACGTATTGGGCAACATCGGGATGGGCGCGTTCTGTCTGGGCGGGCTGGGCGTGTTCGTCATGGCTTTGCTGTGGATTTTAACCCGCTGCAGCGAACAGATTGCCAACTATTGCGGCGGCGTGTTCCACGTTTCAGACCACTCTGCGTTCGTCCTGTTTTCCGCGCTGTTTATAATCGTTGGAGCGCAGTTCCTCTGCGTCGGCTTGCTTGCAGAACTTCTCACCGCGTTCAACCAGAAACCGGGAACGAACTACAGCATTAAAGAACGAGTTTGAATTGAACTCGAAAGATCTTTGAGTTAGGAGTGAGGAGTGAGGAGTGCGTAGCCGCACGGGCGAGAGGACGAGGTTATGCCTCCGAAAAAGCCTGTTTCGGCGCTACCCGCTTCCAATCGGGAACCGACCCTGTCGGCGCAAAGCGCTCCTCAATGGTTGTGTGTATACAAATCACACTCGGCTTGCTAACCTCTTTGAACGGACTGACCTTGAAATAACGTTACGAACCAATTTGCCGGATTAACCTGCTTTTTTATACTCAGTTACAATGTCAAACGAAAAATCCATTCTGGACGAATTCCGCTGTATTTTAAACAATTATATTCCTGACAACTTTAAAACCAACAGCGCTAAAGGTTTTTTTGATGCTGCCCAAAGTGGTAATCTTGATCAAATTAAAGATCTTCTAAAGCAGGGAAAAGACGATGTCAATATAAAAAATTGCACTTGTAAGATAATAGAATATGCCGTCTACAGACATAATCTGGAAATAATCCAATGGATCATGGAACAGGGAGTTGACGTCAACGCAAAAGATGAAAAAGGTTGGACCGCCTTGCATTCTGCCGCCTTTGTTGGGGAAATGAAATTGGCTCGATTTTTCGTTGAACATGGCGCTGACGTCAATGCAAAAAACAATGAAGGTTGGGTAGTAATACACTCTGCCGCCTGGAGCGGGAGTCTGGAACTGGTTCAATGGCTCGTTGAACAGGGCGCAGACCCCAACGCAAAAGACAATGAGGATTGGTTAGTCATTTATTCTGCCGCCCGGAGCGGGAGTCTGGAACTGGTGCAATGGCTCGTTGAACAAGGCGCTGACCCCAACGCAAAAGACAATACCGATTGGATGGTCATACATTCCGCCGCACGAAGCGGGAGTCTGGAACTAGTTCAATGGCTCGTTGAACAGGGCGCAGACATCCATGCAAGAGACAAGACCGGTTGGACGGTTTTACACTCTGCTGCTCAAAGCGGGAGTCTTGAATTGGTTCAATGGCTCGTTGGACAGGGCGCTGACCCCAACGCAAAAGACAATACCGGTTGGACGGTCTTTGATTCTGCCGATGACAGCAGGAATTTTGAACTGGTTCAATGGTTTCTCAACTATTGCTCAAAAAAATAAATATCCCTTTGTTATGTTGGCAATAAGACGCTGACGGTCGCACTCGCCGGGTGTACGCATTTTTTTCTTGCGAAGATAAGTGAGATGAGAAGCTGAACCGCTACGCAGTTCTAGGTGAAGCGCTTCGCGCGGGTGCGATAAATTTCGGGTTGCGAATATAGGCAAGATGAGCGCCTAAATCGTAGCCCACACCTTTAGGTGTGGGGGACAGATACAACGCCAAATAATATTGTAACGCACGAATTCTCCTCCCTTCCCCGCCCCGCTCCATTCGGAGCGGGGCGGGGAAGGGAGGAGAAGAGAAACGTTTTGGGGAGGAGCGCTTTGTTTAGTCCCCCAGATAAATCTGGGGGCTACGATTTTTGAATTATTTTTATCTCCCACGTCTAAAGACGTGGGGATAGGAACATATATATCTGAACGTTACAAAAAGGTTTCAAGACTCTTTCCTTTTTTCATGCCCCCCAATTTTGAACGCACCCCTTCGCGCCTACTGCCTACTCTCCCCCTTCCCAATTTTTTACAAAAGAGTAGAATACCGTTATATTTAAATCAGTAAGTTTTTAGCGGTTTGGAGAAAGCGTATCTCCCGCCGCAGCTTGCAATATTTCTAACCCATTATTGTTGAAGGATTTATTATGCCTAGTTGCGTATTAGCCTATTCCGGCGGATTGGACACCTCCGTTTTGGTTGGGTGGTTGATCGAAGAAGGTTATGAAGTTCACGCTGTCTACGTTGATTTGGGACAGCCGTGCGAAGACCGTCAGGCGTTGATTGACAAAGCGTTGAAAATCGGGGCGAAAACCGCTCGCGTTGTCGACGTCAAAGAAGAATGCGCTCGCGATTTTGCCGTTCCGATGATTCAATGGCAGGCGAAATACGAAGGCATTTATCTGTTGGGAACGTCCATTGCCCGTCCGATCATTTCCAAGAAATGTCTGGAAGTGGCGAAGGAAGTCGGCGCGACAGTTTTCGTTCACGGCGCGACCGGAAAAGGCAACGACCAGTGCCGATTCCAACTGGCGGCGGAAGCCCTCGACCCGACCGTTAAAATCATGGCTCCGTGGAGAATGGAAAAGTTCCGCAACCGGTTCCCCGGCCGTTCGGAAATGATCGCCTTCTGCGAAGAACGCAACATCCCGGTTAAGGCGTCGAAATCCAAGCCGTATTCCAGCGACGAAAACTGCTTCCATATTTCTTACGAAGCCGGCAAGCTGGAAGACCTGTCGATCAACGGCGTTGAATTGGTTGACTTCGGCATGGGCGTTTCCCCGCAGGAAGCCCCCGACAAGGTCGAAAACATCGTCATCGGGTTCGAGGCGGGCGTTCCGGTTTCTCTCAACGGAGAAAAGCTGACGCCCTACGAGATGATTCATCACCTCAACATTATCGGCGGACGCAACGGCATCGGACGCATCGACATGATTGAAAACCGCTTTGTCGGCATGAAGTCCCGCGGCGTTTACGAGTCCCCCGGCATGACGATTCTCTACGACGCTCACCGTCAGATGGAATCACTGTGCGTTGACCGCGACCTGACTCATCTGCGCGATCGTCTCGCTCCGGAAGTGGCGGAAATGATTTACTACGGATTCTGGTATCACGCCAAGATGGACGCTCTGCTGGCGTTTATCAAGGACATGCAGAAACACGTTACCGGCGAAGTCGGCTTGCAGCTCTACAAGGGCAACATCATGATCAACAGC
>JAZMZV010000005.1:0-3209 GCA_045586185.1 Thermoguttaceae bacterium
ATTTTCGGAAGTATAACCTCTTCCACTCCCCTGTGCGGGTACGCACCCGTGCGATTGCCAATAACCGCTCCCGTTGGTCGCTTGCGTTTGCGCTGAATTATTAATATCAGCGCCAACGTAAACCAGACCGCGGCGTTCGAACCGGTCGGAGAAGAAGGGAGAAAGCCAGCGAGACGAGCCGGCGGGATAACGGCGCCCAACGATTGAGAACGACTTCAAACCCACAGCCGAACGCGAGCCTGTATTGCCCCGCTTCCTCTTTCGACGGAAAAGAGGGGACGCTAATTCTACGGCAGAATTGTGAACCGATCGCGGCATTGGGAAATTGTTGTTTATCTTGAGTTATCTGTTGATATTATAATACGTTCTAAAGGATAAAACAAGACCTGCGAATAGGAAAATAACAAATAATTTCAATTAAATTTCATACACTTGGGAAATTGTCTGAACCAAAGCTTGCCCATAGTTTTTGTTAGAGAACCAAATTATTTAGTAAGTTTATCAAAATTTGAGGAAATACCATATGAAATTATCTTTGTATTTTCTATTATGAAAGTACCTGTGAAAAAATTATAATTGATATCGCCTTCAATGTAGATGTTAACGTGTTGTGAATGTTGTCCTTGAGATATATAACTCTTCTCATCAAGAGAGTTAGAGAAACATAATTCATACATAACGTATATATTGCGATCTATAACCGAATCGCTATTATTTTTTTTCAATAGTATAAATGTATTTCCATTATTGTCAACAAAACTCCTTCCCATAATTATGACGCGTTGACCAGACGCTAACAGGAAATCAATGTTATTAGCGATTGGAAATGGACGTATTGTTTGCTTTTCGACCCGCACATAATCTATATTAAATGGAATAATTGTATTATTTTTAATATTACCGGTTATTCCGATTTTCAGGAAGTTTTGCCTCTTTTGTGCGGCTAAAGCTAAAGGCTTTAGTCTCGACGTCATTCTTCCTTCAATCTTGTATGATTTGTTGTTAATACAAAAATAATCGCAAAATTTACCTGGTATAACTCTTTTCTTTAAAATATCGTAATAACTTTCGTAAACATGTATAAAAGTAACTATATCCAATTTCGTTGAAGAATTAGAATCCATATTCGGATTTGTAATAATACATGAATTCTGCAATAAGAATTCTATATAAAGCGGCTGACATAAAACTTTAATAGAAGAAATATCTGTTATATAATATAAGGAATTGTAATTCGACACTGGTATAGTTCGGTGTAAAATACCAGAGACGTTCACTATAGTCACACGCCCTTTTAAATTGGCTTTACGAAAATATTGTCGCCAACCAATATCCCAATCTATATAATAATACTCTGATTTTTGAGGAAAATTATTATCTTTTTTAATATTGTTAACCTGATCATCTTTGGGCAATAAAAAAATACCTTCTTCATCAGCTATGCCATAAGCCTCTATTGTACCAACTTTGCTTTCTTCTTGTGCAAGCCGTAACAGTTCATTAGTTATATCTTTGTCAAGGAGTTGACAGATATTATAATCATTTTCGTTTAAAATATCTGACTGTAGAATATTGCTATTTACAACAGTTACAAATAGTGTGGTTATGCACACTATTATATTAAAATTATTCATTTATTTACCTTTTATAAAACAATTGTTGTAATATTACTAAAATTACTTGAGTTTTTCATACTTAAAAGCTTGGCTGCTCATATGACTAGATACGCGCTTGTCGGCTGATCCTTATTTGAAATAAAGATCAATTGGATAATTTTGATATTCTTTTACATTCTCCCTGCATACGACACACCAGATTTGATGGTTGAAATCAGATTGTTTATCCATTTTCATCCAGTCTTCTAGTGTCGAAGTTACGAAACTCCCTATATCTTCATTTGATGTTGGAGGTAAATCTATAATCAATGGATTACCATTACTCATAATTGGATTATAGTTTCCGGTTCCAGATATAACAGTATTCTCATTGATTAAAAAACCAAAATCATAATTTTCCCCTCCAGGTTTACGAGGAGGTATATCAATTTCTTTTTTAGAATCGTTTATAAATAACTTTTTTATATCAATCAAGCCATTTTCGAGGCGTGGAAGTGTCTCAACATTTTTATAAAATTTTACACCAAAAATAACCATATCTTTATCTTTGAAATAATTACGATATGCAACAGCCTCTTCATATGTTGAAAAACAACGTCTCATATCTGGAAATAAGTCTATTGTATAACCACATTGAGCAATTGTGTAACCAACACAACCACGGAATAAACGGAAAGTATACCATCCTATTTCTTCGCGAGACAGGTTTTGGTTCTCTTGATTAAATAAATAGATATATTCATCTATTCGCATTTTAGGCGATCTCGGTGTAGGTAAAACAGCTTTTCTTTGATAACCATAATAGTCATTATAGCTCAAAAGATGATTCCCCACATACCGATACAGATTTGTATCGTTGCCGTTAAAGCCGATGGGGTCGGTGGAGAGCCAGCGTCCGATGATGGAATCGTACCAGCGGTTGACGTTGTTCTGTAACTGCGTGTCAGCGTCGAAGTATTTGCCCGTAAAGCCGAAGAGGACGGGGGTTGAAACGTCCGTTCCGTTGGCGTCTTTGCACGATAAGATATTGCCGTAGGCGTCGTAGATGATGTGGGCAGGAACGACAAGACCGGAAGGCGTGTTTTGGATTATATCTCTAACGGTTCCTAAATGGTCAGTCAAAGTCCAGAGGGTTTCTGAACCGGTTGGAGATACTTGAATGTCGGCAAGCAGTTTGTCTTGCTGACCCGGCGTCCAGAGGTAACGGTGCGAAACGGTTTCGTAGGTTGAATCGCTTAAATCGGCGTCGTCTAATTGAATAGCCGTTTGGTAGTTCTCCGGTAGGAAAATAGTCTTGCTGTCGGAGACTCCGTCGCCGTTGGCGTCTAAAACTTTACGAATCAATACGTTGTTGTAGTCGTAAGCGTATTCAACGATTTGAACGGTTTGCCAAGTTTCCGATACGGAATCATACGTTTGTTTTGTAACGCTGGAAAGGCGGTTTCGATAATCCCATACGTAGAGTTCCCGTTCTGTTCCCGCAGCGTTGGTTTTAGAAATTCTATTTCCTTCGGCATCGTAGGCGTAGGTATATACACCGTCACTGGTCAGCTCGTTATTCGTTCCCGTTGAATAAACGACTAAATCGCCGTT
>JAZMZV010000006.1:0-1966 GCA_045586185.1 Thermoguttaceae bacterium
TAGGCACGCGAGCAATTTTTACTGAACGCGTCGACGGCGTGATGACTTTCCGTCGCGGCTTTACGTTGCACGAGGGCGAACGCGTCCTAATCGTTGAAGACGTTGTAACGACTGGCGGCTCCGTGCGCGAGGTCATCGACGTGGTTAAGCAGTTCGGCGGCGTGCCCGTGGCAGTGAGTATGCTCGTTGACAGGTCGGGCGGCAAAGCTAGCTTCGGGGACGTGCCGAGCTTCGCGCTCCTGCATATGAACGTTGAGACTTACAAGCCCGAAGATTGTACGCTGTGCAAGGAAGGCGTCCCGCTGACTAAACGCGGCCCCACGGGCAAAAAATAAATGCTTGAGACTTTAACGGTTGAGAATTTCGCGCTGATTGAGAACGTCGCTATCGAGTTCGGCGCGGGCTTGAATATCTTGACTGGCGAGACGGGCGCGGGCAAATCAATCCTAATCGACGCACTCGGCGCGGTTTTGGGCAATCGTTGCGGCGTAAGTCGAATTCGTAAGGGCGCAGATAAATTATCAATCGCGGCGACCTTCTCTGACGGTTTGCGGCTTATGCGGACGGTTTCACGCACTGGAAAAGGTTCAATCACTGCAAATGGCAAGCAAATTACCCTTGCACAGCTGAAAAAACTTTGCGCGAGCTTAATTGACGTTCACGGGCAGAATAAAAGCTTAGAAATCCTTCGCGAGGACAATATTTATCGGCTAATCGACGACGAACAGATTTTTTCCGAGCTAAAGGAGTATCAGCGGCTGTATCGTGCGCTTAATTCAAAGATTCGGGAGCTTGCAGACAAAAAATCGGCGCGGGCGGATAATCTTAGGCGGCTGGAGTTCTTGCGTTGGCAGGAAAAGGAAATATCTGCGGCACGACTTAAGCCTAACGAAGATGAAACGCTTGATTCGGAGATAAAAAAGCTTTCACACGCCGAAAAGATTACTGAACACGTTAAACAGTCCGCGATGATACTAAATGACGGCGATTACGATGTTTTGACGGCGTTGGCTCGTGTGGAAAAGCATTTGGACGACGTGACACGCTATGACGACAAGTTGAACTCGGCACGCAAGCTTTTGGAGGACGCAAGAATTAATTTGCGCGAGGCTTATGAAGAAATTCGCGATTATGGCTCAAGTTTGGACTTCGCGCCCGAACGACTGGACGAAATTCAGGAGCGAGCAGACGTTATTTATAATCTCAAGCAAAAATACGGCGCGTCGGTCAATGAAATCCTAAAACAGCTTGATTCGATACGTGATGACATTGCGGCGGCGGAAAATTTTGATTCGGACGTTGAAGAATTGCAAAAAACTATCGCGGAGCTTAACCAACAAACTAAATCACACGCGGAAAATCTTCTGCAACTGCGAAAAGCGGCGGCGAAGACCCTAAGCAAGGCGATTGAGGCGGAAATTAGGCGGCTGGGCATGGAACACGCGCAATTTGAAATCGTAATCGAATCAGCGGATAAATTTTCATTAAACGGCGGCGATAAGGCAGACATTCTCTTTTGCGCGAACGTCGGAGAGGAAAAATTATCGCTGTCAAAGGTCGTAAGCGGCGGCGAACTGTCTAGAATTGCTTTGGCGATAAAAACCGTGACGGCTGGGCGCGATAATTCGGCGGCAACGATGGTATTCGACGAAATCGACGCGGGATTAGGCGGAGTCACGGCAAAAACAGTCGCGGAGGCTATCGCGAAAGTTTCAAGCGGTCGGCAAGTCTTATGCGTCACTCATTTGGCACAAATCGCGGGCATGGCGGATATTCATTTGCAAATTTCAAAATCGGAGCTGAACGGACGCACGATAACCAAAATCACGCGCCTTGACGAATCCGAACGCGTAAAAGAGATTGCTCGCATGGCATCGGGCGAAGAATCCACAATTTCAATCGATAACGCCCGCGAAATGATTTCTTCCGCCAATAAATTTAAGAGGATTAATAAGTTTGGTAATGC
>JAZMZV010000007.1:0-16295 GCA_045586185.1 Thermoguttaceae bacterium
ATAAGTTAGTTGAACGCTTTGCGTCCTTACAACTTACCACTTACAACTTACCACTTATTGCCTCTCTTGAGCCGCTGCAGATTCTAATATGGCTCTGGCGGTGCGGACGCCGATTCCGAATCGTCTGGCGCCGACGTCGTACATAGCCAGCAGGGTGTCGAGGTCGCGAACGCCGCCGGCGGCTTTGACTAAGCAGCGGTCGCCGACAGCCTGTTTCATGACTTCAATGGTGTGAACGGACGTCTTCTTTTCCGTCCAGCCGGTTCCAGACTTGACCCAGTCCGCGCCAGCGTCCGCCGCGGTAAGAGCCGCTTTGGCGATTTGTTCGTCGTCCAGATAGCCGCATTCCAGAATGACCTTGAGCGGAACGGCGCCAATCGCCTCTTTGACGGCGGCAACGTCCGTTCCGACTCTGTCCCATTGTCCGGACAGCGCCAAGCCGACGTTCATAACCATGTCGATTTCATCGCAGCCCAGCTCGACCATTTTAGCGGCTTCGTACGCCTTGACGGTCGTCATAACGCCGCCGTCGGGAAATCCCGCCACGCCGCCGATTTTTACCTTCGGCTTGCCCTCCGCCAACCGCTGAGCGTTGATCGCCGGCAGGGTTTTGAAAATGTCCCGCGTCTGTTCGCCCAGCGCATAAACGGCGATGCAGTCAAACTCGCACGCCAGCGCGATAACGTTTTGAACCTCTTCCGCCGTCGAGTTCGCCTGAACCGCGGAAACGTCAATCATTTGAGCAATCTCAAATCTGGATAATCGTCCCATGTTTTTTCTGTATATAAATGGATTTTAAAAAACGAATTTTCGATATTTCTTGAAATTATAACCCCTGCAAGAATCAATGTCAATAGGCGTACAAAAAAACAGAGCGTTTTTTAAGCGCTCTGTTGGAAATAACGAGAATCTTTTTTCAGGACGATGTGAACGACTAATCTTCAGTTTTTGGAATATATAATGGTGCGTAGCGATAATACGTTTCCAAAACCATGGTTGACAGCGCAGTGTCGTACAGACGTCCGCCGCGTTCGGTCCACGGAGTGTTATTATACCAGGAGCCCTTTTCATGCCCATCCTGCGATTGGGAGTTGACCATCTGTTCTCTCATAACAGCGTTCCATTTTTTCCACAGCGGTCCATTATAATTATAATTATACATAGTCATAGTTGCGTAATAATTATAGTAGCTGTCAACCTTGCTGGGACCAATTTTGAACAGCCATTCCACTCCGCGCTGAAGATTGGGGTTGCCAGGCTTCCAGCCCAAATACATTCGATCCAACAAACCGATAGCCGTGGTTGTCGGACCTGCGCCAGGATCTGTATAGCCGTATTTGGCGCCTGAATCCGTTTGAACGGAGTCGAGAAACAGCGAGGCTTTTCTGACAACATCCTTTGGAACATCCAGACCCGACCAATAGCCGGTTTTAAGAGCTGAAATTTGCCAACCGCTTGCCGATGTATCTCCTTGTTGATGGGGTTGATAACGCCAACCGCCGCCGTTGGGATCCTGGTGGAAACAGATATATTTTAAGCTTCCCTGTGCTGCAGGAAGAATCCGTTTATCTTTGGTCATACCGTATGCCTCTGTCAGACAAAGAGCGACAATTCCATGAGAATAAATCGTCCCGCCGTTTTCAAGGTATGAAACGCAGCCGTCTTTCGTCGCTTTGCCATTTCGACAAAGGTAGTTAATCCCGTTGTAAACGTTTGTTTTGTATTTCCCTTCATTAACGTGGGTTACGCCCGCGCCAAGGAACGGCAGCAGCGCCAAACCCGTAGCGCCGTTAAACGCTTTGTCAAGTTTACCGGGGTTGTTACACTCGCCGCGGCAAGATGACGCTAATTGGTGATTAAAACTCCATGAACCGTTGGGAAGCTGATGTTCGGCAATCCACTTTAGCCCCAACGCAACAGCCCGTTCGCTTTCTGTCGTGCCGCCGCCCAACGCAACAGCTCGCGCTTTTCCTGAACCACGATTGAAGAAAATATCTCCCGTATTAGTATTTGAAGCAATATCAGGAACTTCGCGATTCCTTGTTGTAACGCTGGAAGTATGAGTTGGACGTTTAACGCTATCGTCGCTTAAATCTCCGACTGTATCGTGACCGATGTTAAGAACGCAGCGGAATCCAAGACCGACTGTGCGCTGATTGGGATCCAACCCTCCGCGTAACGCCGAACGACAGAAATGTTTAGGACTACCCCAACTGCCGCCGCGAGTCATTTTTTTAGCGCCGTCGGCTGGTCCTTTGGGATCCTTTGTCGGTTTGCTTGGATATACTCCGCACCAGTCTGCAACCCATTCCGCCACGTTGCCATGCATGTCGTATAATCCCCATTTGTTGGGTTCTCGCGTTCGTATGAGTTGTGCGTGACCGTCGCTGTTGCCATGATGCCAAGTTAAATCTTCAAAACTGCCGGCAAAAGCTCCTCTGGAACCGGCGCGGCAGGCGTATTCCCACTGCGCTTCCGTTGGCAGTTCAAGAGGAAGCCCAGCCGCTGCCGCTTTTTTGCAGAAGTTGTTGCATTCATACCAGCTGACGTTTTCAATGGGTTTTTTGGGCGAAGGTCTGGACGAACCACGAATTTCTCCCGTAACAACCATCCATTGTTCCTGAGTAACCTCCGTTTCCATCATCCAGAATCCCTTGGAGATTTTCACTTTGTATTGCCGTTCGTTAGGATTGCGCCCCTCTTCGTCTTCAGGAGATCCCATAGTAAATATTCCCGGCGGAATCCATCGAAATACAAATTTTTCACGGTCGATTTCTTTTACAAGAATATCGCCTGCTTTTGGCGCTTTTTTGGGTTTTGACTCTAAATCTAAAGTTTCCGAATCGGACGGTTTTGGTTCAGAGGACTCTGGTTCTGATGTTTTTGAATCTGACGAAAGAACGGGAATAAGATCGTCAAAATCACCATTGTCTGCTGCATTGTTATTATTTGAATTGCCAGACGGAATCTTTGAGCTGTCATCGACGAGCTTTTCTTTTTTGTTATCGTCGACTGGTTCTTTAACAGTTTCCTCATGGGGCGGTTTATCCATATTATTAGCCAGAGCGTCGTTCATGCTTTTGTCGGTCATCATAACGCGGAAACCGGCGCGAGAATCGCTGCCCTCTCTGCTGGCGCTTCGACAGTACACAAAATGATTTAAGTAAGCTCCACCCCTAACAACGTGTTTTGAATTGTCGCGTTTTTTAATCTTATCGTACAGCGTTTTTGGAGTCGCTATATCGACGATAATGACAGTATACTCTTCATCTCCTGTTGGATTAACTTGATGCTCAATTATATATCCACCGTATGGGTCTGAACACCATTCAGCTACATTTCCATGCATGTCATACAATCCCCAGGCGTTAGGACGAAAACTCTTGACAGGGGCAATGAACTGAAAACCATCATAGTGTTCATTATCTTGATATGATCGTTTAACAATATCTATATCGGAGTTAAAACTCTTGTCGCAATAATTCCCGTATTTACATAAATCGTCGTAGGAATCGCCAAAACAAAAAGCGGTCTGCGTTCCTGCGCGACAGGCATATTCCCATTGGGCTTCAGTAGGCAGCTGAACTTTCATTCCCAGTTGAGAACACTTCTTACAAAAATTTTGACTGTCATCCCAACTATAAAAATCATTTGGTTTGTCATCACTTGTATCAGAATGACCGTTTATAATGGATCCATACTGCTTATATGTAATTTCCGTTTCAAGCATCCAAAAGCCTTCAGTTAATGTAACGGGATGTAAAACTTCCTCCTCTGAACGACCGTGGCTATTAAAATCAGGAATGCAGCTTTCAACAAAAGCTCTTGAATGGGCTTGTTCTATAATTTCTTCTTTTTCTTGTTTTGAGTATCCCATTGCATCTCCAATTGCGTCTAAATCGGAATCAGAGAAATTGGAACCAGAATAGCAATTGCCAGTTCCTCGCGGGTATTCGGATGAAGGCGACCCCATCATAAAGCGCCCCGGCGGACACCAGCGAAAAACAAACTCCTGACCCCTGCAATACAGAGTTCTTTTTTCGCCTGGTCTGTGTTTGGATGCAACCAGAGGCGGATCTGTTATTTGAGAAATATCAAATCCCTCGAAGGATGTGAGTTTGGCATCAATCTCGATTTCTTCTGGTTGGGTTTCTTCCGCAACGTCGTCTTTGTGTGAAGAGAATAAACCCTTGGCTAAAACGGATAACGCCAATAGCAATACAACGCCGCCTGCAGCAAGTAAGAAAATCATTAATTTAGATTTCTTCTTTGTCGGCTCGGTAAACTGAAAATTGCCATCGCTGTCCAATTGGGGTTCTGTAAAGACAAACTCGTTGTCTGTCGACTTTTTCCGTTGAGACTTCACTTGTCGTTTAGAATTCATTTTTTTAGTCCAAATGGGGTCCGTTACACAATACTATGCAATTAAATCTCTAGTCCAGGTCAAAACGAAGGTCCAAAGCGGCGCCCAGCGCGTAAACGAGTTCTCTTTCGCGGGTTGTAACCTTGCCGTCGTAGTTGACGCAGTCTATAAACGCATTGAAAAACATCGTTTTAACGGGCGTTGCGGCAAATTGAATCTTTTGCATCGCTTTAGCGAATGAGGACAACGTGCAGCTTGACTTTTCCGGCATGGGCATTTTACACCGGATTGAATTACAAGCGTGAACAAACGCAGATTGAGCGTCTGCGGGATTACTCGCTCCGCTGTAGGCAACAAATCCCAGCGTTGTCTGGAATTCATTTCCGAGCTGAGACGCCTTGGTATATTTGACAGCGTTTTTATTCAGTCCGTAACGATAGTCCAGCCGCCCGGTAACAAGACACCGCAAGGTCAATTCGAATAAATCGAGCCGCTGATCAGCCGCCGTCAATTCGTTAATAATTTTACGAAAGTCTTTGTATTGTGAAATTGTCATCTGCTGCAAGGCGTAAAGGCTTTTTTCCGCCATGGAAATCTTTTCGGCGCACGAGAATTTTATGGCAACTGGAAGCAGCTTCTGAACCAGTTTCAGCAAAGAACTGTCCAAAGTATGCTGCAAGTAATTCCACTGATTCATCCGAACGTCCTGATTGGCGTCAATGAGCAAAGCAAAAATGGCGCAGCGAGCGGAATAGGGGTCTCGAATAAAATCGATGAATGTTGGTTTCGGCGGTTCCTGAGGCGTAACGATCTGCTGCTGTTGCGGAGCTTGAGTCTGTAAGAAATCAAACTGCGGTTGACTTGAGGCGCTAGACGATGAAGCCGATTTCTGCAAGAAATCAAACTGCGGCGCTGACGCTTGCGGAGCCGGCGCCTGGGCGAAGTTGTTTCCAGCTAACCCCATCGCCATTCCCGGGAATGTAGAAACCGTTGTTTGCCTTGACGTGTAAGTTCCAGTTCTTTCAGAAACCAGTCTTGGAGGATTGGCGAACTGCTGTTTAATATAGCTCGGAATGACGCCGTGATAACTCGGAAGAAGATGTTTGATTCGATCGTCGGTATCAGGATGATCCATAAACCATGACGACAGCGGCGCAAAGTAGAATTGAGCAATTGCCGCTCTGCTCGGCGGACAGTTGTACTGCAAATCTTCGTAATCCCCTTCATAAAACAGTTTGATTTTCATCAAGGCGTGAGCCATTGATTCTGAATCCCCCGTCATTTTTGCAGATGTCGAGTCAGCCAGATATTCACGTTGGCGTGAAACGGCAAAGATTAACAATTGCGCGATCAGATAGCCAATAGAGCCAAGAGCGAAAATGCCGCCTGCCAAGACTGCGAAAGCTGCGGAGCAGCCAACTGCCTGATCGTTCTTTTTTCGAGTTTCTTCATCATAAACCCCGTGGTTTATCGCATTTGCTTCAATTGCAAGCTGCTGTTCCGATTTGATTCTTTCTTCATCCGCGAAGTTCATAAAGATACGGCCAATCCATTGAACAAAAGAAAAGCCAGACGCAGCGCAGCCCATGTTGTTATGAAGCGCGCAGTCTCCGTTGACGATGTGTCCGAATTCGTGTCCAAGGACGGCTTTGAGTTCTTCACGAGTAAAATATTTCATTGAACCTCGCGTTACAGCAATAGCGGCGGTATGCGGAGTAAAGCCGGCGGCGAAGGCGTTGATGTCATTCCTGTTTTCAATGAAAACCGGGGGCATTGCAATGCCAAAACGAGAACTGAGTTCCTGGACAAGGTCAAGCAGTTCACGTTCCTGCGGATCCGTTGTATTGGAAGCCACTCTCCTGGCGCCAACGCTTTGAGCAACGTCAGTTCCCGTGTAAGACGAGTTTTTCAAGTAGTTAAATCCCCAGGCGCACAAAAGGAACAAAACAGTTAAAATGGAAACAATTATTAAAAGCCCTGCTCTTGCCTCGCCAGTCATTTCAATAGCATTTTCTGGTTCAGTAATTGTTGCATTATAGACTGCTGGTACAATGACAACAACCAGGATGTCCATGAGTATTACAATGATGAATGCTGCCAGAATAAAATAAAGCACAAGCATTGCGGTTGCTCCATGAGCTTTTTGGATGTTGCTATGGATGTTGGCTCGGATTCTTGAACCGTTCGACATACGATTTCTCCTTGATTAAAACTGACTGAATTGCAGGGAATTCGTCAAATTGGCGCTTACAGGGAATGTTAAAACATATTTCTTCGTCCGCATAAAAGAGAAAAAACTGTGTATAGTTCTATCTGTTTTTTCTGCTAAATGCGGACGAAGCGTTTGTTTGACTTGATAATGAACCACTTAACCTCAATTAATTAGCAGAGGCGTACAATTCATTTTGATTGAACAAAAGCTGCGGTTGATGGACGGGGTATTTATTGTACACAACATTGATTGCTTCTGCAATTTGCACTGAAGCTTCAACGTCAAACAGTTCAAGGAATTGATTGGGCTGCACGCCCAGCGAGCGTACGATATAAACGCCGCCGTTATTGGTTTGTCTGGATCCAACAATTATTACGCCCAGTCCATATAATTGACAATGGTTGCGATAACTCCATTCAACAACTTTGTAACGCAAATTATTCTTCCAGTTGTTAAGAGCTTGTTGAGCGGCGCAGCATTGCGCAACGCCTGCTAATAAAGTCAAAAAAAAGTCCATCCGATAATACCTTGTTTTTAAGTTTTGACAAAATGTACAAGCAATCTCGATTATGTTTAAGTCAAACTGTCAACCTGACGCATTAAACATAACCGTATTGTAACGACGTTCTGCTTCAGCTTGTTATGAATAAAGTACCGCGTTCAGGGCTGAAGTCGCTTTGAGCAAATCTTCAACCGCCGTTTCCAGTTTGCCGATAACGTCTTCCGGAATGTTCATCTTTCCGCCGATCTCGCGGACGAGTTTCTTTTCCGGGTCGCTGTAATCGCCGTCGATGTGTCCAAGGGAAATGAGGTCTTTGAGCAGCAGACGCGCGCGTGACTGGAAAGAAGCCAGCTTTTCCAGATTTTGAGCGTATTCTTCATCTGTGATAGTGGATTCCAGCAAAGCAACGGGGTTAAGTCCGGGAATGGCGCAGCAATAAATGCCGGCAATTTCTTCGATGAAACGCTGTTCGCTTTCAGAAAATTGTCCGTCTGCAACAGCAATCTTTTTCAGAGCGTTAATGTGAAACCGAATGTTGTCTTCGGTCATGATGAAGCAGGATGTGTCCATGTCATTCTCCTATGGTTGTTGAATCATTTCAAAGATTATTCAAAAAACTGATTATATTCCATTTATGATTTTTCTTTTATGAATAGCGGAGGAAACTCTTAATAACGTTTCTTTTCGACGCAGAATAATTAGGCTATCCTCGCCGCAGCGGTTAACGGTTTGCTGTTATTAAAAGCTTCCTTGCTATTATCAATCCTTTTGAAACGGCGACTTCCAATCCGTCGTTTTTCAAAGACGATTAGAATTCGGCGTATAATTCGTCCTGTGTAAACAGTATCTGAGCGCTGTCGACGGGATAGCCTTGGTATATAAGCCCCAAAAACTCGCCCACGACATACGGAGCTTCAACGTCAATCAGGTCAATGATTCTTTCATTCGGGAGCATGCCCGCAACGTGAATCAGTAAAATTGTCCCGTTGGGGGTATCTCTGGCAGCTTTCAGCCAAACGCCGACATTAATAAGCTCAACCCGGTTTTGAACGCTCCATTGAACTATTTGCGCTCGGAGATTCTCTCCCCACTGAAAAATGACTTGTTCTGCGACTGTAACGTATCCTACAGCCGCCAAATAGTTATCATGTCCACTCATAAGAATACCTTAATTCAGTAAATGTTGATGGAAAAATTATGCACGCTGTTATGTAAATATCAAACAATCAAATTGGATGTATTATTCAACAGCTTTGCAACGACGATACGCTTCAGCTCATTACGAATAAAGTACTGCGTTCAGGGCGGAAGTCGCTTTGAGCAAATCTTCAACAGCCGTTTCCAGTTTGCCGATAACGTCTTCCGGAATGTTCATCTTTCCGCCGATTTCACGGACGAGTTTCTTTTCCGGATCGCTGTAATTGCCGTCGATGTGTCCAAGGGAAATCAGGTCTTTGAGCAGAAGACGGGCGCGGGACTGGAAGGAAGCCAGCTTTTCCAGATTTTGAGCGTATTCTTCATCCGTGATGGTGGATTCCATCAGAACAAAGGGGTCGAGTCCGGGAATGGCGCTGCAATAAATGCCAGCAACTTCTTCGATGAAGCGCTGTTCGCTTTCGGAAAAACGTCCATCAGCAACTGCGATCTTTTTCAGAGCGTTGATGTGAAACCGAATGTTGTCCTCGGTCAAAAAAAAGGTAGAAGTGTCCATAAAAACTCCTGTAAAAAGTTAAACGAAATAAAATAATACGGATATCAAATCCTGAGATGGTTAAATGTTCGCTTGTTATGCTAGTTCTTTTCTTAATGGGAAACGCCTTTTTTGACATTATGTATATATATCAATGGGGGGCGTACTGATTTGGGAAAGTTTTTTGAATATTTGGGGGAACCGTTTGGATTTTTTTGTTAACCATAGGTCTTGGCGTTAATTCAATGGCAAATATTCTCAGTCTGGTCTGTTAAATATCGCCTGGCGTTTTTTCTTTATTGCAAAGTCAGAATTATAGGCAACCCTATAATTTTTAATGACTTGCGAATTATAAAAAGAAAAATTTCTCCTTCTTGATAAAACAGAACAGATTAATTCTTCCTCTATTAGAAACTAAACGAAGCAGCGTTACAAGAAATTAAAAAAAGGCGAAAATTTTTCAAAATTCGCCTCTGTTGTTATTTTGTCAGATTTTTCTTTGAATATTGTTTGAAGGTTTTTAGACGCTCCAGCGCAGCGCGATTGCAGCCAGTAACGGCTCAAAGCGTTCTGCGTGTAATGATTTTAAATGTCATTATATCTTAATAATTGTATATTTCAAGACGTCTGAAGGAAAAAATCTTAATTCCTCTTGAAAAAATTTAAAAATCGTGTATACTTGAAGTATAAATTTTCAAACCTTTAACCCAAATCTGTGAAAGTCAACGCATACCTCCTCTGCTTTGCAGGGCGCGTAAACCCGGCGGGGATTTGAGGGAGTTCACCGACTTTCACAGTACGTAACCGTCATTACACCGCAAGCCCGGAATTTCCTTGGAAACTCCGGGCTTTTTCATTGTCGGCCTTTTATTATTTCAAGCAGACTGCCTTGAAACAATCTGCAATTTAAATTGACGATTATTCAAAACAATCGTTTGATAAACTCAGTTATTCGATAACGAGAATATCAATAACTCTGTCCAGCTTTGGGATCGGGACCGTATTGGTTAGCGCCTCTGTTGCCTTCTTGAACTGCAAAAATCAACAGAATAATGGCTCCGATAATAGGAATCAAAACAATCAGAACCCACCAACCGGATTTACCAATGTCGTGCAATCGACGAATACAAACTGCAAGACCGGGTATTACAAATGCCAAGGAGACAAGATTACAAAGCAGATTGATGGTATCCATTGACCCGCCAGCAAATCCAATTACAAATCCGATAATAAATGCCAAAACAAATTGTGCAATTACGTTAAACAGCACGAAGTACCAATACTCAGCACGTCTGGCGCGACCGCTAAACGTTGCGTACTTCTTGGTCATGCAATCAATAAAGTAATTCATAATACCTCCCGTAAAATGGAACAAAACCTATAACAGGTTAATCGAGGCAAACAAATATGCTCTAAACCTAATAATAACTTCTTCGGAATAATTTAACAAAAAATTAACAATTTTATTCTGGAATATCCTGAAATCAGAACGTTTGAGCATATTAAAAGGACAATATGAAGCGGTTAGTTCAAATATTATACGTTCAGTGTAAATTTAAATAACCGCTTTCTGTTGACAGGGCGAATTATCGGGACAAGCCAGAAAAATTCCAGTTTATTTACGGTTGATCAGTTCGACCATTTCGGGCGTGATGGGCATGTAGTCCCAGTTCTTAAAGAACATTTCGCAGTCCGTTCCGCCGTGCATCTGAAGACCGAGTTTTCCGGTCTTTTCGCATTTCGGGTCGACGATGTCAGACGTGCAGTATCCGTTGAGCGTCTGAACCATGCGGTCGCCGACGGCGATGGTCGCGGTCGTGTTCCATTCTTCAGGAACGTTTTTATTGCGGACTTTTTCGACGATTTCGTCGTTGGAAACGACCCAGCCGCGGCCGCCGATCATCTTTCCCTTGATAATTCCAGCAGTATGCCAGAGAGCGGAGTCCTTGGAGTTGTTGGCGATTTCGTTCTGCCAGCCGCGAAGAACCCACGGGGCTTCCGTTTCTTCGGCGCGGAAGTACAGAGCGCTGTTACCGCCGTTCATCCTGTAGGTAACGCGGGCGGCGAAGTTGTCGTAGTTGTCGTTGGAAATGACCAAGCCGTCGCGCTTTTCAGCGGATTTGTGATCGCCGTGCAGCGTGCCGTCTTCCATGAACGACCATTCCTGCGGGAGAACGAAATAGGCGTTTTCGAGCTTGTATTTGCCGTCGTCGCCTTTAACGAAGAACGATTTCCATTCGCTGACGCCGAGGTCTTTAATGCGAATGTTCTTCCATGCAACTTTGCAGGCTTTGCCAGCGTGAACCTGCAAACCGATAAAGCCGGTCATGTCGTAGGTGTCCATGATGTCGGCAACCAGATGTCCGTTGATCCAGGTTTTAATGGACGGACCAACCGCCTGAATTTCGACGTCGTTCCAGTCGCCCACTTTCCAGTCCGCCTTGGATGCGTCGAGACGTTCCTGCGGCGTGAACGTGTCAAACCAGACGTATCCCTTTGTATGACCGCGGCGGCCTTCGTCGTAGATGTGTCCGCACAGCGAGCCGGTGGGTTCGATTTCGCACTGATAGCCGTAGACGCGATTGCGTCCGTTTTCCGGGCGAGTATGGGAACGGAACTGGCAGCCGGAGTTGCCGTTTTCGAGGAACTTCACCTGAAATTTCAGAATGAAGTTGCCGTATTCCTTTTCCGTGCAGAGAAACGTGTTCATCGGCTTGTCGGGCGCGCACGTTCCAACAATGGTTCCGTCTTCGACGGCGTAGGTAGCGTACCCGCCGTTGACCGTCCAGCCGGTAAGGTCTTTTCCGTTAAACAGAGAGACGAATCCCTCTTCTTCCGCCATGGCGACTGAGCTAAAGCAGACCATCGCGGCTAAAAGCAAAGCAAACTTTTTCATGATAACGTCCTATAAATAAATGCGATGACAGCGTATCAGGAAAACCGTTTTCTCTGTTACACTGTCAGCCAAAAATAATCGTTATTTTTTCTCGACCAGCCCGAGGAACTGGAGCTTTTCCAGACATTCGTCGCGTTCCCGGCATCGCTGCAAGCCCTGCCAGGAGGGGTCGCCCAAGGCGAGGAATTCGTCGATTGTAACAGGCGATTTCCCGGTCGCGGCGATGCGCTGAATGACTTGAGAATCCAGACGGGTGAGCGAGATAGAGTCCATAATATAGTCTTTGAACGCTTCCCACGTCAGCGGGAAGAGCTTCGAGACGATTTCCTCTCCCATGACTGTGGCGTATTGGCGAATTTCCAGCTGAGCGTGCGATTCCATGCGGAGCATGAGGAAATGCAGCAGATTATGGAGGTCAATTTTCCAGTACGCCTCTGTATAGGTGCACAGAGGCAGGTCTTTTCTCGCCTGTTCGCGGGCGATTCCAGCGTCGATGCGGGACTGATACAAATCCCGGGCGGACTGCTGAAATTTCGCTTCGGATTGAGTCAGCGCGGCTCCCTGTTCTGCTGAGAGATAATCGCCGCTGCCTTGTCGGTTGGTCGTCGCCTGAGTTCGCCATTCGTCCGACTGCGTTGTTACCATGGAATCGATAGCCAGCGAGTACCGGGTGCTGTATTCGTTTACGGACGCGGTGCGATGTCGAATCCACTGCCGCCACGTATCCATCGGGACGCGAACGAGAAACTTGATTTCCGCCATTTCAAACGGCGTTGTATGACGATGGCGCAGCAGGTAACGAATCAAAGTCCGGTTGTCGGAAACGGGTCGGGTGCCGTCGCCGTAGCTGACGCGCGCCGCCTGAACGAGGGCTTCGTCGTCGCCCATGCAGTCAACCAGACAGACGAACCCGTCGTTTAATAAAGGGAATTTTTTCCATCGAAGTTCTTCGACAATTTGAGCGTTACTGGAAGCCATGGAGGTTTTAGTTAAGTTAAGGTTTAAGTATACAGGTGAGGCGGAGCGCCTCGCACGATTCTTAATTTAATTATATATTAATCGCTTGAAAAATAAATGGGGGAGCGGGAAGAATTTTTGAGGGAAAGTCCATTCAAACACAACATCTACCACATCTACCCCATTTTACAAACTAAACGCTGACGCGCTCACCAAAAAATTCGGCTTGCGCCAATTGCTAATTGAAAATTGTCAATTGCTAATTGCTTTTACCTGTTCCGGCGTCAGCGCCCAGCTGTAAACTCGGGCGTAGGCGACGCGGCCGGGGAAGAAGAACTCGCCGGTTCCTTTGCCGGAGATGTCGGAGCCGATGCAGAACGACCGGCTTTCCGGAGTCTCAGTATACGTCAGGCGACCGGAAACGGCTTTTCTCGCCTTTTCCACCCCGTTGAGATAGACGACAATCGCCTTACCGTCGTAGACGCACGCGGCGGAATAGTATTTGCCCGCCTCGATGGGGATGTAAAGAATGTGATAATGTTTGTCGATTTCCATCCAGACTTCCAGCTGTTTCTTTTTGCCGTCGACGCGGAAATTGTACCCGCCGATCTGGGTGTTGCCAAACGGCGCCATCAGACGCGGTTCCATCTTCTCCAGCTTGAATTTGGCGGTATAAGAAATCGCGTTTGAAAGTCGGGAATACTCTTCCTCAGTAAACCGGATTTGGCAATGGTTTGTCGCCCCGTCAAAAACGGCAACGACGGCGCCGGCGGCTTCGTCTGTTACATACGACGGCGAACCGATAACCTCTACCGCCTTTTGCGTCTTTTTCAAATTGACAGGCGCGTTGACCGGACCGTCCGGCGTGAAGTAGACGTTCAAAACGTTGGCGTCCGGCTTGGCGGCGTTCTGGTCGACGCATTCTTCCGGGTCGGCGGGCGTGGCAAACGTCCCTTCCAGCTTCTTTTCCGATTCCTTCTCAAAACAGTTCAACGCTGTAACAGAATATTTGTACTGAGAGTTCCAGTTCAAACCATTGAGCTTGACCGTCAGCGAGTCCGGCATGTCGTTGAAGAAGTACTGCGACCACTCGTATTGACTCGGCAAGTTGATCCACGTCTCGACGCCCGACTGAGCGTCTTTAGCAAGCCGGGAGACGTCGATTCGGTACGAATGGACGATGCTCTCGTGAACGTCCCATTTCGCCTGCGGGAACGTAATGTCTGCGGAAACGGGCGTTACATTTTCAACCGATGCCGCTGCGCCGTCCGCCCAATGAGGGGGAAGGCTGGTTTCGTAACGCTTGTTTGTATAGATGAACTTGTCGACCGCGCCGGGCTGAGCGACCACGTAAACGCAGTCAAAGAACTTGTTTGTAACAGCGTCGTAGACCTTCAAAACGACGCTGTTGTCAGCATGGATTTCCATGATGTAGGCGTTGCCGGCTTTGCGGTATTCCGCCGGACGGGTCAGCTTGTCGTACCGCATAATAAAATAGCTCAGCGTGCCGGTTCCGAAAGCGGTGTACTCGCCCTGCCAGGCGGATCGCGGGTCGGTTGTGGGGTAATGTGAATGCCCGGCGAAGTCAATCAGGCGCGGGTAATTCTTGAGCAGTTCGCACAAGTCGCCCGTCCCCCAGCGGTCAGGCAGACAGCTGCCGTAAACGGTGCCGCGAACCGGGTAATGATGAATGAGGAAAACCGGCTTGTTGGTGTTGTCAGCGCAAGCGGCGTCGAGCTGTTCTTTCAGCCAGGGCATCGCGTACTGGAAATCGCCGTCTCTCATCGTCCCCTTTTCGCAGGAAAGCGTGATGAACTGGAACCCGTTGACCTCGACTCGCTTGTTGGCGGGCTGTTCAAAGAGTTCTTCCCAAATCTGACGGTTTCCGCCGTAATGGTCGTGGTTGCCCATGCAGAAAATCCATTTCGTTTCCGGCTTGAGGTATTTTTTGAGCGAATCGCGAAGCAACCCGCTTTGATCGACCCTGCCGTTATCGGACATGTCGCCGCCGATCATCAGGACGTCGAATTTTTTGTACGGTTGTGACGCGGAGTATTCGTTGACGAACTGCAGCATGCGTTCCAACCGCTCGACTTCCGGCGTGTCGCGTCTGTTTTTATAATGGACGTCGCTGACGATAGCCGCCCGAAGAACGACGTCGTCGGGAGAATCGGCGAAAACGCTGCGGGGAACGAAAAACAAACCGGCGGACGCGCCTGCCGCTGCCAGGAAACTGCGCCGGGAAAACATTTGGGAGTTAAGGGATGTCATGGTTAGGGAATAGGGAATAGGGAATAGGCGAGCCGGGGTGCGTAAGCCCCCGGAAAAATCTCACGCGGAGACGCGGAGGATGTTTGCAAAGTTTTAAAAACTTTGCGTTCTCTGCGTTCTTTGCGGCTTAAAATACTAGTTAACCGTAAACTCCTTTGTCTGCGTCTGACCGTTTTTGTCCGTCCAGGTCGCGCGGTATTTGCCTTTGAATCCGCGGAATTGAAGCGTAACGTTTTCGGCGTCAGCTTTCTGGACGAAGTTCGTCTTCCATTCCTCGTTGATGAGTTTGTTCAAAGCGAAATAGGACGGTTTGGGTTCCATGTTGCGGGTGAACAGCCCGGACGTTGTCGGTTCGCCCGGCGCGCCGCAGTCGTCCACGACGTTCCACCACGTAATCCCCATCATTTCCGGGACGCTGAACCAGAGTCGATACAAATTTCGGGCGACAATCGCCTGAATCGCTCGACCGTTGGCGTCGTCGTTGGGCGCGGTAATCGTAATTTCGCTCAGGTGAATAGGACGTCCTGTCGACGCCAGAATCTTCATCGTATTGAGAACCTTGGTTGGAGTTTGTATCTCCGCCCCAGCGGCAATGTCCAGCGTCTGTTTCGGATTGAACAGGTGCATTTGCGACCCCACGATGTCAATCTTCGCGCCGTGAGCAACGAGGTCGTTGACCTGATCGGCGTAATTCTGGTTGTTCGCGTAGTCGTTGATATTAAGCTTGACGGAATCAGAAAAAACCTCCTGAGCGATTTTGAACGAATTGTACGTGTAGTCGCCCGGCATGATGTGTCCGTACTTGCTCTTTGTTACTTTGTCGCCTGTCACAGCTTTTCCGTGATAGTCGGTCGCGCTTTCGTTGACGACGTCCCAGCTGTCAAGCGTCCCGTTGTAATGTTCCGCCAGCATCCGGATACGGTTCCAGTACAACTCGTTCATGGTATCAAAGTAATGCGGCGCCAGCTTGTAGATTTCTTCCGGCGACATCGTCTTGCGGGCTTCCGCCGTCTTGAAAAGAATCTCGCGCTCTTCCGGGAACTGCAAGGAGACGTAGTCCCACAACCACGTTGGACGCTGCCATTTCTGGTTTCCCCAGATAATCGTGTGACCATGCAGACGAATTCCCTTTGACTTGCAGAATTCGACAACCTGATCGGTCGAGGGACGCCGCCAGTGCGGCTGACTTTTCGGATTCTCGATGGTGTTCCAGAACTCTTCCGTGTCCCGCTGTTCGGTTTTGAACCGGGGCTTGCCCGGCTCCAGTTCGAACCGCTGCCAGTAGAACGCAATCGTCGCGGAATTGAACAGCGTCCCGTAAAGAGCCTTGTACTTCTCGTTTCGCTCCGTTGTACCGAGCTGATTGAAGTTGAAAATATGCGCTCCGAAAATGAACTCGTGAGA
>JAZMZV010000008.1:0-13238 GCA_045586185.1 Thermoguttaceae bacterium
ATAGTAATCGCTTCCAGACGTCAAAAGTCCATTCCAGAAATTATCGTTTTGCAGATCGCCGCTAAATGCGCCGGTCGAATTGACAATAATTGGATATTCAGCGCCCGGCTGAAGGGAATCCGCGACTATGTCAATAATGGAATTGGAATCAATATTAAACGAACTGGCGGTAAGCGTATCAATACGATCGCCTTCCTGTTCAATTAACAGCGTAGCGCCTTCTTTGAGTTCGTACCCTCCGCCAAACCGCGCATCGCCAACAGAATTGCCGGGTGAAAAGACCGAATCCGGTTCGACCGTAATTCCGCCGGACATATAGCCTAAGATGTCCATACGTCCAGAGGAAACGACCAGCCCGTTAATATCAATCAAATCTTGGGCTTCATTGCACAGTTGCAGCGTACCGTCGCCGGTTTTGACAACTTCGCCTAAATCCGTTCTGACAACTTTAAATGAATCAGCGTTTAATTTTTTGACTACATTTTCGCTGACGTTCAAATTCAACGTTCCTTTTGTTTCCTCAGTAGCTCCAGAAACGTTGAACGTTCCAGTAAAAGAATCGATATAGTCTAAATTCGCTGTCAGCTTACCGCCGTTGGAAATATTAACGGTCTGAAGCTGATAAACGTTGGTGTCATCTACAACAGACGGGTCGCTTTCGTTGGCTTTTGGTTTATATTGACGTCCGGCTATCGTAACCTGAGCTTCATTAATAGCTGTTTGAGCGTTTGCGTTATTGACATAAATGCCGCCGTCAAAAGAATACGTTCCGCTGTCGGTGAAGCTTAAAACAGTATTGGAACCGTTTAAGTATAGGTCGTTACCAGTTGTGGCGGTATTTCCTGTAAATACAGCAGACGTGTTATCGCCGGAAAATGTTACTGCAGTCTCGCTATAAATCGCGCCCCCGTTGGTTCCAGCAGTGTTGTTGGAAAAGGTAAACGAGCCGTTTGAAAACACCGAATTCCCTCGAATCGCACCGCCCACCTTAGCCGCTCTATTGCCGCTGAATTCAATTGATGGATTTTCGCCGTTACCTGTGATAGTCAGCGTTCCGCTATAAATGTTGAGGGCACCGCCAAATTCCTCGTTAGCAGTGTTGTTTGTAAATTTGATTACGTTGCCTGTAATCGTGGTATTTGCACCGTGGATCGCGCCGCCATACGTTTTAGCGTAATTGTTGTTAAACTTGATTGTATCGCCTGTTATGGTTAGCTTTCCGGTGTTGTCCATCGATATGGCGCCGCCGTAAGCGGCATTAGTCAGGTTGCTGTCAAAAACAAGACTATTAGCAGCTGTAATATTTAGAACGTTTCCGTCTTTTTCCATAGAAATTACTCCGCCTCTGTATTTGCCGTTTTGAAAACCGGAAAACGTGACGTTGTCGATTGTCATGTCAACTGTAGCGGCAGGCGTAGTGCTGTGAAAGAAAAGACCAATCGCGTTTGTAATGACGCTGTCAGACCCCTGAATGGACAAATCTTTGAGCGTCATTGCGGCGTTCGTTCCGCTGGATTCGTTGAAGTTGTAAAAACGACCACCTGTAGCGCCGCCTGCGGTTTTCTTTATCGTTCGTATTGTGCCAGGCGTATCAGACTGAATTGTAAAGTCCAAATACGCGCCTCGGATATCCAAGCCCCCATTTTGCGTGGCGTCGCCCGAAAGCTTCAACACATCGCCTAATGCGGCTCCGCTTGCCGTTTGAACCGTATAGATGTCTGTGCCGGAATAATTAGACGTTGACGAACCGGAGGGGTACCGAAATACCGTATCTTGAGCATTGACAAAGACAGTAAGAACAAAAACTGTAAGAACAGAAAAGAGAATCCTTCCTAATGTTAAAATGCGGGGGGGGGGAGGAATGAACAGTCTTTAGGATTAGCCATTATTTTACTCCTTCTCTAGTGGGTAAAACTGGTAAACGGTTATTGAAACGACTTTTGCGGAGGTACGCCCGGGGCAAAATGGAATATCGCTTTTTTACATTAATAACATTATACACTCAATTCGGCAATTGAAAAGCGGTAAATGGGAAAAATTTTGAAAAAAAGTGAAAAATTTTGAGAAGATAGTATAATTAGAGAAAGCTTATGTCGTATATGGCGGATTTTATCCGCGATCCAGAAAGGTTTTCGGCTACGGCGAAGGGGGGCGGCGGGGCGTTGAGGCTTCGGCGGACGACACGTCCGCGAACCAGCGGGGCTGTGGGGCTTTCCGCGTTCAATAGATTATTGGAGGCTTCCGCATTCTCTTGACGGCTTTCGCCGTCAAGTTGTAGCCCGGGGACGGGCTACATCCAGAGGAGGTTTACGGCTGCGGCAATTTGTTTATTCACACTTCGAATAAAGCGTAACTACGTTCGCTACGCGAACTCCGTTACCGCCTTCCATTTCTTTGTGTTCCAATAAAAAAACGAGAAGTAAAAGATAACATCTCTTACTTCTCGTTTTTCATTTTACGATAAGTATCGTTTA
Source organism: Thermoguttaceae bacterium (assembly GCA_045586185.1). Taxonomy (GTDB): domain Bacteria; phylum Planctomycetota; class Planctomycetia; order Pirellulales; family Thermoguttaceae; genus RUG11551. Next base: position 2,475 of record JAZMZV010000008.1, read on the forward strand.
GAGAGCTTTGACTCCCTTTTCGATAGCTTCTTTGACGCTGTCAATCGACGGGGCGATTTCTTCGCAGTCTACGGTAACGCAGTTGACGTTTTGAGCCGTGAACGCGGCGTCGAGGTCAACGCTGTCAGCGTATCCGCTGTCTTTGACAAACTGAGAAACAGCTCCGAGCAGTTCCGTCGCCGCGGCGTTGTCACCCTTGGTGGGGATTGTAACAGTAACCGTCAGACGGTTGTCTTTCGTTCCGCGAATAATCGGGAGCTTGGCGTCGAAGAGCTGGCTGCGGTTCTGATAGTGAGTGTGCAGCAGTTCGTGAGCCTTGTGAGAACCAGCGTGTCCGCCGAGGTGTTCTTCGTAGCACTTGTCGACCATGTAGTTCTCTTGCGACTTCTTAAGCTGGGAGGTAGCGTCGATCGTGTACAGACCGTCCTGACGCTGCTTGCGAATGGCGTTGTCGGCTCCGTAGGGCTGACCGCCGCCGGAAATGCATCCGCCCGGGCAAGCCATGACTTCGATAAAGTCGAAGTAGGATTCGCCAGACTTGAGTTCGTTGAGCAGTTTCTTCGCCGCTGCCAGGCCGTAAACGACGGCAACCTTAACTTCGTTGCCAGCAACGTTGAGCGTAGCGGTCTTGCGATTGTCCATGCCTCGAACCATTTTGAAGTCAACGTCTTTGAGCGTTTCGCCGGTAATCTTTTCAACGGCAAAACGAAGAGCGGCTTCCATAACGCCTCCGGATGCGCCGAAGATGACGCCGCCGCCGGTCGCCAGACCCCAAGGCATATCGAACGCCTGCGGCTGGAGAGTGTTGATGTCGATGCCCATCGAGTGGATCATACGACCAACTTCTGCGGTGGTAATAACAACGTCAACGTCCGATTTGCCGTCGGTTGCCAGTTTCGGAAGCTGAATTTCAAACTTCTTGGCTGTACAGGGCATAATGGAAACGACGAAGAGGTCTTCGCGTTTGCAGCCGAGCTGTTTCGGAAGGATGGCCTGAGCGATAGCGCCAAACATGCCTTGCGGAGAGCGGCAGGTGGAAACGTTTGGCAGGAATTCCGGGAAGTAGCTTTCAGCAAACTTGACCCACGCCGGGCAGCAGGACGTGAACAGAGGCAGCTTTTCCTTCTTCGTGAAACGATCGATGAATTCGGTCGCTTCTTCGAAGATGGTCATGTCGGCGGTGAAGTTGGTGTCGTAAACGTACTTGAAGCCCATGAGCTTCAAAGCGGCAACGAGTTTGCCGGCAACGTTTTCGCCAACCGGGCAGCCGAACATTTCGCCCAAGCCGACTCGGACGGACGGAGCGATCTGAACGACAACCGTTTTGCTTGTGTCGTACAGAGCTTTCCAAACCTTTTCCGTGTCGTCGTGCGGGGTTAAGGCGCCAGTCGGGCAGACGGCGGCGCACTGACCGCAGTTGACGCATTCGACTTTGCCCAGATCGTTGTTGAACGCCGGGGCAACCAAAGCGTTGCTGCCGCGGTTTGTGAAGTTGATAGCTCCAATACCCTGAATTTCCGAGCAGACGCGAACGCAGTCGCCGCAAAGGATGCACTTGTTGGGGTTGCGATCCAAAGACGGAGAGGACTTGTCAATCGGATGTTCGTGACGCGGAGCCTTGTAACGGACTTCGTGAACGCCCAAACGGCGCGCGATGTTCTGCAAAGAGCAGGTGGCGCTTTTCGGGCACATGGTGCATTCGCGGTCATGGTTAGCCAACAACAGTTCGATGTTGATCTTACGCATGTTGCGAAGCTCTTTTGTATCGGTGTGAATTACCATCCCTTCAGCCGGGGCGGTGGAACAGGCGGCCATAATGCCGCGGCCTTCAACCAGAACCAGGCACAAACGGCAAGCGCCGTAAATGCTCAGTTCGCTGTGATAGCAGAACGTCGGAAGATCGATACCCGCTTTACGAATGACTTCAAGCAGGTTGCGTTCGTCGGTGAACTCGACTTCCAGACCGTTTACAGTTAATTTTTTCGTATCAGTCATAATATTAAAATGTATTGGTCAATTGTTACGGGAAATCATGAGCTGCGAGGGCAACTCGCAACTCGTCACTTGCGACCTGCTTAAATTCCTTCGACTGCGCCGAACTTGCAGGCTTCTTTGCATGCTCCGCACTTGATGCACTTTTCAGGATCAATGGTGTGCGGTTGTTTGACAGTACCGGAAATGGCGCCGACGGGGCACTTGCGAGCGCACGCAGTGCAGCCCTTGCATTTTTCCGGGTTGATGGTCGGACGAGCCAACGCTTTGCATTCGCCGGTGGGGCAAATCTTCTTGAAGACGTGAGCTTCGTATTCTTCGCGGAAGTACTTCAAGGTAGACAGAACCGGGTTCGGAGCCGTCTTGCCGAGGTTGCACAGCGAACCGAGCTTGACCGCGTTGGCGAGTTCTTCCAGCTGTTCGAGCGTTTCAGCGGTGCCGCGGCCTTCGATGATGTCGTCCAGAAGAGCGAGCATCTGCTTGGTGCCTTCACGGCAGGGAACGCACTTGCCGCAGGATTCGTTCTGCGTGAACTGCATGAAGAAGCGAGCGACTTTGACCATACAGGTCTGCTTGTTCATAACAACCAAACCGCCGGATCCGACGATAGCGCCGACTTCCTGGAGGTGCTGATAATCCAGAGGCATGTCGAGCATGTCGGGAGTAAGGCATCCGCCGGAAGGTCCGCCGATCTGAACGGATTTGAAATCGTCCTGCGTAACGTTGCCAGCGTTGTCGATAACGCCGCCGCCGATGCCGTAAACGATTTCGCGAAGGGTCATGCCGAACGGGACTTCAATCAAGCCGGTGTTGGCAACGTGACCGGTCAAAGCGAACGTCTTGGTTCCTCTGGCGGTTTCCGGACCAACGGCAGCGAACTTTTCAGCGCCTTCTCGAAGGACGTACGGAACCATGCTCAGCGTTTCAACGTTGTTGATAACGGTCGGTTTTCCGTACAGACCTTTGACAGCCGGGAATGGCGGCTTGGGCATGGGCATGCCGCGTTTGCCTTCAACGGAGGCGATAAGAGCGGTTTCTTCGCCGCAGACGAAAGCGCCAGCGCCTTCCATAATGCGAATTCGGAATGAGAAGTCTGTTCCGAAAAGATTGTCGCCCAGCAAGCCGTAGGATTCAGCCTGAGCGATAGCGTGACGCATACGTTTGACAGCCAGCGGGTATTCAGCGCGGACGTAAACAACGCCTTCGTCTGCTCCAATGGCTCGACCGGCAATCATCATGCCTTCGAGAACGGAGTGGGGGTCGCCTTCCATAACGGAACGATCCATAAAGGCTCCGGGGTCGCCTTCGTCGCCGTTGCAAATGATGTAACGTTTCGGATCTTTGTTGGCGGAATTGAGCGTGAAGAGCCATTTGCGACCGGTGGGGAATCCTCCGCCGCCGCGTCCTTTAAGACCGGAATCGAGAACCGTCTGGCAAATTTGTTCCGGCGTCATTTCCGTAACAGCTTTGCGCGCTCCGACGTATCCGCCGCGAGCGATGTATTCTTCAATATTGTCCGGTTCAATGAGATAGTTGCGTAACGCAACGCGCTGCTGATGAGCAAAGAACGGGATGTCTTTTTCGAACTTGCTGCGTTCCTGGGTAGCCGGGTTTTTGTAAAGCATGCGTTCGATGACTTCGCCCTTGAGAACCGTCTTTTCGACGATTTCCGGAACGTCTTCCGCCTTGACGTGGCAGTAGAAGAATCCTTCCGGTTCAAAACGCACCAACGGTCCTTCCTGGCACAGACCCTGGCAGCCGGACTTGGATACGTAAGTTAAAGGATTGTTGGCGTCAGCCAGAGATTCGGCGCACTGTGAGGAAAGGTCTACAGTAACGTTTACGCCTTGTTTTTTCAGCTCTTCAACCAGAGCGTCGCGAACCTTTAAGGATCCGTTGGCGATACAGCCAGTTTCACCGCAAATAATGATTCGCCGTTTTAATGCCGCTGCACGTTTATTAAACTGTTCGGCAATCTGTTCCAGATTTGGCATAGTAGTGTATATGGGGTTAAATGTTAATGACTTGTGAAAGACGCAAGGAAAACCGAATGGGAGGGAAATCAAAGATAAGGGATTGTCCCGCCGCGAGGTTCCTGTTACGCAGCCGATTCTTCAGCGCGGATTTTGTCTACCAGTTCCGCCGCCAGTTCAGGGGTCGCCTGACCGTAAACGACGTCGTCTACAACCATTACCGGCGCCAAACCGCATGCTCCGAGGCAATATACGATGTCGACAGTAAACATCAGGTCAGACGATGTACGATTCTCGTCGCTCAGACCCAGCTTTTCGTACAGCTTTTCGCAAATGCCGGTCGACTTTTTGACGTGGCACGCGGTGCCGTCGCAAATGCGGATGATGTGCTTTCCTTTGGGATTGAGCGTAAAGTGAGCGTAAAACGTCGCTACGCCATAGACATGAGCGACGGGCAAATCCAACGACTCTGCCACGTATGTGATAGCGTCCTTCGGAAGGTACTTGAAGACTTCCTGTACCTGCTGAAGGATCGGAATCAAACGAGACTGGTCGTAGTTGTTCCGTTCCAGAATTTCGTTGACTGCCGCAAGTCGCTGGACCTCCTCGCGAGTCTTTTCAATGGTTTCCTGCATTGTTACTGAGCTCCATTAAAGATTAGTGGAATACCGACACTTCAATTGAAAACTGTCAATACTGTATAACGAGCTGAAAACGCGTTTGTCAAGATAACCAATCTTTACAAATTGTCAGCAGAAAAGGTCTGATCAATTGAACTTATGTTCAAGAAACAAACTTTTTCCCGGTTCTCAGCTTTCCCGAAATACAATATCTCAATTTTCAATCGATAAAATTTTATTTATAAGTATATCAGTTTTTTTTCGAAATGCAAGAGGGGGCGGGATAATTTAGCTATTTTTTCAAAATTTTTCAAAAATATTTTCCTGACACTTGCAAAGAATGATTTTTGGGGTAAGATGTATATTAATATTGTCAAAATAAAGTTGCGAGTTGCGAGTTGCGAGTTGCGAGATTAAGAATCAGAATCAGAATCAGACGCAACAGCGTTCCACAAAACCGCGTCAGCGGTTAAATGCTTATAGCAGCAGGGGATACCTGCGGAGCGAGAAAACTCAAGCGCCGCCCCCTCTCGCAACTCGCAACTCGCAACTCGCTACTAACAAACCATGTCAAAAACAGCAATTATTACCGGCGCGTCCAGCGGAATTGGACGCTCGTTTGCCCGTCGCCTTGCGGCGGAGGGATACAATATGATTCTGGTCGCTCGACGCGAGAGTTTGCTCAACGAAGTCAAAGAGGAGCTGGAATCGCAGTTCAACGTCAGCGCGGAGGTCTTTCTGGCGGATTTAAGCCAGTTGGACGACATTCGACGTCTGGAAGAGAAAATCGCCCAGACGCCCGATTTGGAATTTCTTATCAACTCTGCAGGATACGGCGGGGGATGGGACGTCCGCTATCCTGACGTCGATCCGGATTTTACAACCGGCATGATTACCGTCCACTGCATTGCGACCGTTCGCCTTTCCCGCGCTGCGGCGGAGGTCATGAAAGCCAACGGTAAGGGATACATTATTAATTTGGCGTCCTGTGCGGCGTTTGGATCGTATCCCGGCGCGGCGAACTACACGTCAACCAAACAGTTTATTCTATCGTTTACCCGAAATCTCGCCTGGGATTTGGCGAAGACGGGCGTTCGCGCTCAGGCGCTTTGCCCCGGCTACGTCAAGACGGACTTCTACACAACCAAAGAAATGCTTCCCGCTACGGAAAGCTACAAAAAGATTCCTGGATTCATGTGGCTGGACCTCGAATGGCTCACGAAGAAATCTCTGGAGACGATTAAAAAGCATCCCAGAAAAGTCGTTTACGTCCCCTCGTTGAGGTACAAGTTCTTCACCTGGCTGATGAAGAAGTTTTTCTAGTTGATCGCAACCCCCATTTTTCCCATGACAATCATACGCATTGCCCGATATTCGTTACGCTGTTCGACCCTCGGACCGGGAGTTCGGGGCGTCGTTTGGGTGCAGGGATGCTCTCAGCGATGTCCGGGCTGTACGTCTCCGGAAATGCGAGACTATAACGGCGGAATCGAGATGGACGTCCAGGAACTGGCGGAGAAGTTCGACGCCTCGCCTGATCTGGAGGGATTCACCTTTAGCGGCGGCGAGCCGATGGATCAGGCAGAAGCTCTGACGGAGTTGATTGAAGAACTCCGTCGCCGCAGGGGCGATAATCCTTCGTTTATGAGCTATACAGGATATATTTTTGAAGAACTACAAAAAAATTGGTTACAATCCCAGCAAAGATTCGTTTCTAATATTGATATCCTGATTGACGGTCCGTTTATTGAGTCCCAATACGCCAACCTGCTTTGGCGCGGGTCAGCCAACCAACGGGTTTACTTTTTAACCCCGCGATACAAGGATTGGGAAAGTCGAATCAACGAGCCGGGGCAGGGGTTGGAATTCGAGTTTGACGAAAACGGCGTTATTCAGTGGGCGGGAATTCCTCCTTTGAATTTTAAGGAAAATTTCCAAAAATTGATGGAACTGCAGGGCGTCAAGATTGAGTAGTTGGGAATTTCCCAAAAGCGCTGTTTCAACAACGAGTTTTTTTCACAATCAACAATTTAACGAACTATGAGCGGTAGCAAAAATACAACAACGTCAGTCGGCGATGGCGGCGGCGAAGTAATTGGCGCAGCAATTCTGGCTGCTTTAGCGGTCCCAGTCGGCGCGGCGGTTTTAACGTATTATGCAGGCAAGGTTCTGGTAAAAGGAACAATTGCCGGCGGGAAATTAGCTGCTAAAGGCGTCGAACGTTATCAGGAATACCAGCGCCAACAAAATGAAATCCGGTTACAGCGTCTGGAGAATCGCCGCGTTGAAGAGTGCAATAAACTGCGTTCTCAAATGAATCAGGCGACCCAGTACTGCAATCAGGTTTCACGGCTGCCGTTTATGAACGATAATTGGGCGACGCGCGCCATTGATAACGTTAATCAAATTGTTTCCCAGTTCAGCTCGAACCTGTCATTGGAAAAAGCCCTCGAATTGAATCAAAGTTTGGACAAGGCTGTCAAAGCGATTGTATCGCGTCAAAACGCAGCGGTCAGTTCTCAGCAGGAACGAACGGAATTGCTGACCCAAATGGAGCAGACTCGAAGGATGATTCAATCGCAGTCCGACGTTCCATCAGAGCCGGAACTGGCTAAACTGAATGAGTTTCAAAACCGCATTAACTCATCAACATTAGAGACGTTCCCTGTAATTAAAGCTGATGTTTCCAACTGGACAATAGATTTAATGAACAGAATCAAATCTGTCCAGGAGATCGTGAAAGTCAGAAGCGTTATCAATTCGCTGTGGAATTCGCTGCCAGTCAGTCCTGAATTGGCTAAAAAATACGATCCTGTCGGCTACTCCGAGCTGAAGAGAATCGAATCGTTTATTCTTTCCGCGTCGCAAACGGGAGCGTTGTCACGATTCCAAAGCTCTTTTGAACAGCATCTCGCCGCAGTTAAAGCGGGAATGCGTCAGGAAGCGGAACTGGAAGCGGAAAGAGAAGTGAATCGCAGAAAGTTTGAACCTAAACTCGATGAACTGACTCAACGGCTGGAATTGGCAGACAACGAAATCGTCAACCGATGGTCAGGCAACGTTTTGTCCAACCTGAGACGAACGCTTGAAGCCTTTAAGACAAACCTTGCTCAAGGATTGTTTCAAACGATGGAATCCGACATGGAGTCATGGAACGAAACCTATACCAACATGCTCACTCAAGCCGGACTCAAACAGCAGGCTGAAGAACGACGACAATATCTTGTTGAGGCTTTGAAAACCGAACTGCCCAAGCTGGGATTTGACATTCAGTCTCTTTCCAGCAAGTCTGACGCTGCGTCAGACACGGTTATTAAAGTCGTTCCTCATACTCAAGATACCGGACAGCGAAGACGAATTACCATTACCGTTCCTCAAGCCGCTAATGAACCCGTTAATTATAAATTTGACGGATACGACGTCAAACACAATCGGATTGAAGGTCGCCCAGTTGTGGAAAACGACACCGGAAAACAGACCGTCATGGACATTGCCGCCGCGCTCAAACCGTACGGTATTTTAATGTCTGATCCCGATTGGGGCGGAAACCCTGACAAGATTCGCAAAAACGCTGACAGTCTTCCCGACGACAACAATCCGGCGGAAGAACTGGAACGGACGCAGTCGGCAGGACAACGCCGCGCTCTGGATCTGGATTAACTTTGTTCATTCCCAAAATCACCACATTATTAATTTGAAAAAGCCATGCAAAGTGAATGGATGACAGAACTGGATAAACAGCTTCGTCGAGGCAAACACGTTTTGCTCTACGGGAACGTTGAAGATCGTTATGAACATAAAGAAGGATACGATCCGCTGAACGAATGTTTGGACTCGTACTTTCACGATCGAGGATATTTAGGCGTAATTCATTACGATATTGCAGAAAAAGGACGCATCTTTCCGGAATCTGCAGCGAATCTTTTTCGCGCCGTTGATAACGTTGAAAACATTCGTCGGCATCTTATCAGTCAGAAAGACAATCCTGTTGCGGTTGTGTTCGAATATTCAGACCGCATGTCCGGCAACCCGCAGCAGCAATCCGAGGCGGAACGCAAAGAACTGATTCTCCTGAAAAAGACGTTTACCGAGGCTCAGCGCATAGCCCCTGAAAAGCTCAAAGAAAACAGCGAACTGCCAATTGAAGAGCTTGCCGGGCGCCGCAACTGCATGATTTTCATCGCGTCGTCTTTGCAGGCGCTGCCGTCCTGGTTCTATCAGGATCACCCAGCGTTGGCGCTTATTCGCATTCCGCGGCCTGAAGCGCAGCAGCGTGAAGAGTTTATTACACTCAATTTCGACAAGTTTGTAAAGGAAGACGTCAGCGAATCGGAAAAGAAGGCGATTCGTCAGGCGTTTATTGACAATACAGAAGATTTGACCATTTCCGACATGATTTCCATTTCTCGAACCGCCAAAAGCGAACATCGGTTCTGCAGCAGCGTTCAGGAAATGAAAGATCTGATTTTCTATTATCGATACGGCGCCATGGACGACCCGTGGGAGGAATTCAATCGGGAAAAGATTCGCGACGCCTATATGGAAATCTCCAAGCGGGTTATCGGTCAGGACAACGCCGTCAGCCGAATCGTCAACATGCTCAAGCTGGCAAACGTTGGCATTACCATGTCGCCGTCTTCCGGTTCCGGAGGCGGAAAGCCAAAGGGCGTTTTCTTCTTTGTTGGACCAACGGGCGTTGGAAAAACTGAACTGGCAAAGGCTTTGGCGCAGCAGATTTTTGGAGACGAAAACCGCATGCACCGATTCGACATGAGCGAATACGCTGAAAAGCACGCGGCAGAAAAGCTCACCGGTTCTCCTCCGGGTTACGTTGGGTACGAAGAAGGCGGTCAGCTGACAAACTACGTTCGCGAAAATCCGTTCAGCATCCTTCTGTTTGACGAAATCGAAAAAGCCAACGGCGCGGTTTTGGATAAATTCCTTCAGATCCTCGAAGACGGTCGTCTGACTGACGGCAAAGGTTTGACGGTTTACTTTAACCAGTCGATTATTATTTTCACCAGCAATATCGGAGCGGAATCTTTGCTCAATATTGAGGGCATGGACAAAATTTCAGATGAATCGCCCGCTTACGAAGACGTTCGCCGACACTTTTATTCAGAAGTTCAAAAGCATTTTGTCGAGACGCTGGGGCGTCCGGAAATATTCAACCGACTTGGCAACAATATTTTGGGATTTGACCTTCTGCGTCCAACGCACATCAAGGGCATCTTCAAAAAATTCATGAATAATCTGGAGAAGTCCGCAGGCAGTCACGGTTATAAGTTGGCATATAAAACCGCCGACGGCTCCGTAACAGAGAAGTCCGAAGAATCGACGCTGTGTCAATGGATTATCGAAATCATGAAACAGCGAGGCAATCTGCTTTACGGCGGACGACGCATTCGCGTTCAAATGGAAGAGAATATTGAACAGCCTCTTGCCGGCTGGGTTTTCGATAACGCTCCGGCAGCAGGAACAACTTTGACGCTGGGTTTCAAAGACAATAAACTGACGATTGATTAATAGTTAAATACATAACGCTTCGGAATTTGAACAGTTTTGACGCTTTGTATTTTTCATAGACTTGATATTATGGCAACATTAACAACGCTAAAGTTTCCCTCCGGCAGACAATTGAGGAAAATTACTATAATAAAGTCATTTTCAAAACAGGCCTTTTATACTGCCGAGGAACGCATAACGGAAACTGTCGATGAATTCAGCTCGCCAAAAGAAATCGTTCGTTCTGTTTGGCTGGTTCTTTCCAATCAGACGGATCGGGAAACGTTTCAATTATGGAAAGACTGGTCGCTTAACGTCAAAAATTATTTTGGCGTAGAGTGCAAGGAAGTTGCAATTATTAACAACCTTCTGGCGGCTGTTTTAACGTTGAACGACGCCGAGCTGATGGACAGATTCCCCTCATCAAAGGGCGAATCGTTTGTCTCCGCTCTGTGCGACATGGCTATCCGACTTGATAATTGCGGTTTCATTTATAATAACTGGAGCTGGTCAAACATTGTTCAAGTTGGCGACAGCTGGAAGTTATTGCCAACGCTCTCCATGGAGAGGACGTCAGAACCAAATCCCAGACTTGCATTGTCTCGATTGGGAAAATGGCTTTTGAACATGAATTGTTCAGTTTTAAAAACTCAACCTGCTAATTCGATTGTTAA
>JAZMZV010000009.1:0-14947 GCA_045586185.1 Thermoguttaceae bacterium
GGAAAAAAGGTTAAACATTCCAATCGTAACAAACATTGATTCTTCCGAAAAATACGCATTATCTGTTGAACCTACTATATAATACGATTTTTTTGAGAAAACATAACAGGGGAAAAAGAATTTTTTAGAAAAATTCTCGAAATTTATTCCAGCGCATATTCATTTTGTTAATATAAATAGTTTTTTCATGCTCCGGCAAGGTAGCCCGAGGACGGGCTACATCCAAAGGAGGTTTCCGGCTACGTCATTTTGGTATGCACAGTTCAAACGTTCCGTTCGCCGTTCCAAGCAAAGAGCGTTATTTTTAAACTTCGCGAACATCCTCTGCGTCTCCGCGTCTCCGCGTGAGATTTTCTTCGGCGGCAGGGGACTGCCGCGATCCGGAAAAGTTTTTGTGTCGACAAAGAGATTATTTTGGGGGCATTGTTCCATTGGCAGGCGAGGACGCCTGCGGTCGACGAGGACGTCGACCCTCCGAAACGCAAGCGACCAACGGGAGCGGTTATTGGCAAACGCGCGGCAGCGCGGATTGGGAGCAGCGCCTCGCCGCCCTAGGTACTTGACAAAATAGAAAAATCTGTTTTAATATATAGTCCTATGTAAAATTCAGAGGCGTCAGATAGAGGTCTTTTTCGGGACGAGGTCCGTCCCGCGCCGACCTTCTGGCTCCCGCTACAACAACCATATTAACAGTCAAGGATTTACCATGCCTATCAGTGAACGCAAAAAGGAAATCAAACGCCGTCGTCATCGCAAAGAAAAGCTCGCCCAGTACGAAGCCCGCCTGAAGAAAGGCGCCGATAAAAAGGCTATCGCCGATAAGATTCGTCAGCTTACCCCCGGAGCTGAAGTCGTTATCGAAAATATGGGTCTGTAATTTAAGGCAGTAGGCAGTAGGCAGTAGGCAATAGACAGTAGGAACTTTTAAACTACTGCCTATTGCCTCTTGCCTATTGCCTTTTTAAATCTATGCCTGATTTTCAGTTGCTTTATGACCCGTCTTTACCGATTTGTCAGCGTCGGGACGACATCCGTTCTGCGATTGCCAACAATCAGGTTGTAATTCTTTGTGGAGAGACGGGGTCAGGGAAATCTACGCAGATCCCTAAAATTCTATTGGAAATGGGATTGGCTCAGCGCGGCGTGATCGGACATACTCAGCCGCGGCGCATTGCGGCTGTGAGCATCGCCCGACGCATTTCGGAAGAGCTTGCGGATTCTTATCGCACTGCCGGACAGACGCTGCCGCCCAATCTGGTTGGATACAAAATCCGATTTAACGACCGGACGTCTGCGGACACAAAAATCAAGCTCATGACGGACGGGATTCTGCTGGCGGAAATCCAGCACGACCGTCTTCTGAAAAAGTATTCCGTCTTGATAATCGACGAGGCGCACGAGCGGTCGCTCAACATTGATTTTCTGCTCGGATATATCAAACGGATTCTGCCCAAACGGCGGGATTTGAAGCTCATTATTACATCGGCGACAATTAACGCGGAGAGGTTCGCGGAACATTTCGGGACATACAGCAGCGTTACCGGATTCAAGCCCGCTCCTATTATTTCCGTTTCCGGGCGAACGTATCCGGTGGAAATCCGATACTGCCCGCCGGCGTTGGACGAAGACGATCCGGAATCGGAACAGAGCGACCGGAGCGCGAAAGAAGACGTCGACTGGCAGCGCGCCGCGGTTGAGGCGGTTTCTGACCTGTGCAGCGAAGGTTACGGCGACATCCTCGTTTTCATGCCGACGGAATACGATATCCTTGAGACAGCGAAACTGCTGCGAAGTCGGGAAGAGGAACTCCATCGCCCAGAAATTCTGCCTCTATACGCGCGCTTGACCGCAGAGGATCAGCAAAAGATCTTTTTGCCGTCCAAGCGGCGCAAAATCGTCATTGCAACCAACGTCGCGGAATCGTCAATTACCGTGCCGGGGATTCGGTACGTTGTCGACACCGGCACAGCCCGAATCAGCCGGTATTCCGCCAAGACGAAAACGCAGCGGCTGCCCATCGAGGCGATCTCTCAGGCGTCCGCCGACCAGCGCGCCGGCCGCTGCGGGCGAGTCGGGCCGGGCGTCTGCGTCCGTCTGTATTCGGAACAGGACTATCAGTCGCGTGACAAGTACACGACCCCGGAAATTCAGAGAACGAACCTGGCGACGGCGATTCTGCAAACGGTCGCTTTGAAGTTGGGCGATTTGGAACGCTTCCCGTTTATCGACCCGCCGAAGTCTGCCGCCATTCGCGACGGGTACAACACGCTTTTTGAATTGGGCGCTTTGGACGACAAGCGTCACATAACGCCGTTGGGGCGAAAGCTGTCAGCTCTGCCGGTCGATGTCCGAATTGGCAGAATGATTCTGGCGGCGGAGGAAGAAGATTGTCTGGAAGACGTGTTGGTAATCGCTTCCGCCCTGGAACTGCAAGACCCGCGAGAGCGTCCGATGGAAAAGGCGCAGGCGGCGGACGCAGCTCACGAGAAGTTCATCTGTCCCGAGTCCGATTTCCTGTCTCTGCTGAAGCTCTGGAATTTCTATAACGACCTGCGGGACAAACTGTCGCGATCTCAGCTGCGAAAAGCCTGTTACACAAATTTCCTGTCCGCCAACCGAATGAGGGAATGGGCGGACTTGTACAGACAGCTCAAAGAGCAAGTTTCGTCAAACTCCGATAAGCAAAAGACGAAAGCAGGCAAGCCGGAATCGCAAACGACGGCGTCCGACGAGTTGACGCCAGAACAGTCGTCTGCGATTCATCGCGCTATTTTAACCGGGCTGCTGTCGAATATCGCGTTCAAACAGCCGACGGGAGAATATTTGACCTCGGGCGGAAAGTATTTCCTCTGGCCGGGCAGCGGTCTTCGAAATGCGGAATGCAGAATGCGGAATGCGGAATTACGCAAAGCGGATTCCAAAGATAATTCCGAATTCCGAATTCCGAATTCCGAATTAAATCGTGGGACGCCTCAATGGCTCGTCGCGGCGGAAATGGTCGAGACGTCCAAACGGTTTTTGCGGTGCGCAGCGAAAATCGATCCCGCATGGATTGAACCGATGGCGGCTCATCTGGTTAAACGTTCCTACGTAGACCCGTACTGGTCGAAAGCGTCCGGGTCGGCGGTCGCACTGGAAAACGTTTCGCTCTTTGGTCTGCCGATTGTCGTAAAGAGAAAAGTCCGATACGGGAAAATCAACCCGACCGAATCACGTCAGCTTTTGATTCAGCGCGGGCTGGTCGAGGGCGACATCGACTGCAAGCTCAATTTCTATACCCGCAACCGGGAGCTGCAGGCGGAAATGGAGCGGCTTCAGGCGAAAATGCGCCGTCCGGATTTCCTCCTTGGGGAATGGAAGCGGTACGAGTTCTACGACGAGCGCATTCCCGCCGACGTCTACGATTTAACGACGCTCAAGCAGTGGTGTTCCAACCCGAAAAACAACGCGACGCTTGTTATGACGACAGAGTATTTCACCGCGCAGGAACTCCCGTCCGGCGACCTGTCGAAACTCTTTCCCGATACGTTTCAGGGAACGAAGCTCAACATTCCGCTGGAATACGCGTTTCATCCTGGTGAGGTCGATGACGGGATTTCCGTTCAGGTTCCGGTTCAGGCGGCTCATCAGCTGTTACAAAATGAGTTGGACTGGGGCGTGCCGGGGCTGCTGGAACAGAGAATCGTTGCGCTGATTAAGTCTCTGCCGAAAAGCTATCGCCGGGCGCTGGTTCCCGCTCCGGACACCGCCGCGTGGGTTGCCAAAGAGCTGAATTTCGGTCAGGGGAACTTTCTGGAAGAAGTCGCGCGGCGGCTTAGTCAGCGCGGAGGTCAGGGGATAACGCCAGCCCTGTTTGACTTGTCGGGCATGGACGACGGTCTGAAAATCAACGTTCAGGCGGTCGACGCCAACGGCGAGGTCGTCGCTCAAAATCGCGACCTGGACGCTCTGATTGCCGAACTGGGCGACAAGACCGGTCAGCAGCTGGAATCGTATTCCGACGCCGCTTGGACGCAGGACGGGCTGACGGGTTGGACGTTCGGCGAGCTGCCGGAAAATGTTACAGTTCGTTCCGGCTCTGCAACGATTTACGCCTTTCCCGCTTTAATCGACGCCGGCGACAGCGTCCAAATCAGGCTGGCGCAATCTCTTGAATCCGCCCGAGAGCAAACGTTTCAGGGCGTCGTTCGTCTGGTTCAGATTGCCTGTCGGCGCGATTTGAACATTCAGGCGCGCCATCTGCCGGGAATCGAAAAGATGCGTCTTTACGCCGCCACGTGGACGAAGAATCAAACGCTGGAATCGGCTATCGCAGACTTTATGACCCGGCTGGCGCTGGGAGACAAGCTCACGTTCAAAACGCTCCCGCGCAATGAGGAGCAGTTTAACGCCTTGGTCAAACAGACGCGCGACAATATCGGGTACGCCGTTCAGGACGCTGTCGCGATTCTTCCGTCGCTGTGGGAATCGTACCACGCCGCGCTGCTGAAGATTGACGCCGTTCCCGCCATGTCTCGATTCGAGTACGCTAAACAGGACGCTCTGACGCAGTTAAACGCTCTGTTTGAACCCGGTTTCCTCGTTACCGTTCCGGTTAAACAGCTGCAGTATTACCCGCGATTCCTCAAGGCGATTGTCATGCGTTTTGACAGTCTCAACGCCGGGGCGATGTCTCGGGACATGGCGGCGACGGAAACTGTTCAGAAATACTGGGACGTCTACTGCAAAAAGCGCGAGTCGCTCCGGTTCGCCGGTCAGGAAACCTCCGACCTCGTCCAGTTCCGCTGGATGATTGAAGAACTCCGCGTTTCCCTCTTCGCCCAAAAACTCGGTACGAGCGTTCCCGTGAGCGAAAAACGTCTGGATAAACTTCTTGGCAGTATTGAGCTGTAAGGGCTTGTCTTTTTGACGTTGTTTGGAAAGAGGCGATTCTGGATAAACGCCCCCCTAAAACTTATATTTCAGCGTCGCCATGCCGGAATGGAATGTTGTCGAGCCGTTGAGCATGAGGTTGTAGTTCGCCATCAGGGAGAACTGTCCCAGACAGAGGGTAACGCCAGCGCCGCCGTTGAACCAGTCGCGGCCGTTGCCAAGTCCGTAGACGGTCATCATGTCTCCTGTTTCTACAATAACAGCGTGAATTGCGGGTTCGCCGTCGCCCATCTCTCGAATGTACGAGCCTTGCAGAGTCAGCTTGAACGTTCCGAGGTTCATGATTCCCCGAATTCCCGCGATGCCCCGGAGCGAATGGAGCGATAGTCGTTCGTAATCGAAACAATGCGAGCTGGTCCCGCTTTCGGAGAACGCGTCTTGAGAAATCGCTTCGTACTGCAGCGCCAGGTGCGGATTGACGTTAAAGAGCCAAATCGGCAGCGACCAGCCGCGTTCAAAGTAAAGCCCCCATTGACTGCCGCCGTAGGACGCCAGCGCGCTTCCGGAACTCAGCGCTCGGGTGGACTCGTACGAGCTGTACCCGTAGTTCCCCGTCAGCCCCCAGTATCCGGAAAGCAGCAAGGCGTTCCATTTCATATACAAGCCGAAAAGGTGATCTTTTCCTTTGATATGCGTCGAGCCCGCCAGGAGCGAGTTTGTATCCACCCCGGAATTGCCAAAGGCGTAGTATCCGCCCAGACGCAATACCTGAACCGGCAGGTCAAGACCGACAATAAAACCGTTGCTGTCGTTGTCGAACCCGGTTCTTCCCAAGCTGGCGCTGGTCGCAGACGTCCCGCCGTAGTAGCCGCCCCAGGGCGCAACTCTGTTATTGGCGAGAATTCCCCGGTCTTCGCCCAAAAAGCGGACGTTGGAATACGCGTCGTCGTAGACGTAGCCTGCGTGATAAATCCCGTTGACCTGCATAACCTGCGCCATGACGATCTGGTTGATGCTGGTCAGCCGCTGCAGCGGAGCAGTAATCGCGTCGGCATAGGCGGCGCCGGCTAACTGGTCGGCAGCCGAGTTGAGCTGGTCGTAATTCTGTGACTGGAAGAAAATATTGTTGACGTCGCGGCGGGCGACTTCTCCCAAAACTGCGTCGTTGAGCGTCTGCACCGTTTCGCCGGCGTCTGCCCAAACGGCGACCATGTCTTTCACAATAACGGACTTCAAGTACCACTTGTTGGCGTCCGCGCCTACGCCCTGATACGTTTCGAGCGTATAGAACAGACTGTCGAAGGAATCGGAATCGACTTTCATCGAGTTGGACGTTTCGGAAACCAGAACGGGGCTGGTTGTATCGAACGTGTATTTCCCTTCTTGCCATTCGTCCATTGTAACGCCCAGCTGCGCCGTTGACGTTACCACGATAGACGGCATGACGATCGCGCCCAGACGCTGATTCTCTCCGCCATTGGGGTCAATATTGAACAGAATCGACCCGCCTGTCGCCTTGAACGCGCTGTTGACGTTGGCGCTGGTCAGCAAGGCGTTTTGAGAGACGACGAGATTTCCACCGGTCATTGTAACAGTTCCGCGCCCGGAGTTGGTTTTGTAGTCGAATGTTCGGGAGGACGCGTCAATCGCCAGCGTATCCAGATCGGACAGCGTCAGACCGCCGACCAGAACGGGGGCGTCCAGACGAAGCATGCCGTCTGTAATGCTGATTGCGCCGGAACCGCCGGAACCGTTTGTCGCGCCGTATCCGCCCGCGCCGCCGACCATAACAGGACCGGCAAAGGTCGTAATGCCGCCGTTGATATTCACAACTGCGTCGCCGCCTGCGCCGCCTTTTCCGTTTGAAACCGCGTTGCCGTAATCGTCTGTAACAGAACCTCCAAACCCGCCAAAGACAGCGACGGTGTCAAAAACCGCGCTGCCGTTGGAAATGGTAAAAGTCGCCTTTCCGCCTGCGCCGCCGGTCAAACTTTGAGCTGCCGCAGCCCCGGTTTCTGAAATGACGATATTTCCCCCGTCGCCGCCGAAGACAGCGTTTTCAAACCGGTTGCTCCCGTTTTGATATTTGATAACCGCTTCTCCGCCCGCGGCGCCGGTTTTGGTCGTGAGCGAATCGCTGTACAATGTTCCGGCGCGTCCGCCAAACTGAACGTTGGTCAAGACGTTAGAGCCGTTGTCGAATGTAACAGTCGCTTTCCCGCCCGCTCCCGCAGACGCTTTGTTTGTGATAGAATCGCCGCCGGTTCCGCCGAACTGAACGTTGTTAAGAGCCGCCGTTCCGCCGTTAAATCGAACGACAGCCGCGCCGCCGTCGCCCGCCCCGGACTGGTTGTATTCGCCAGCAACAGCCCCGAAACCGCCGACTGTTACGAAGTTGGCGTTGACTTCACCGCCGGAAATGAGCAGCGAAGCCTTTCCGCCTGTCCCGTTGGCGGCGTATCGAGACGTTCCGCCTTGTCCGCCGATGACGATTTGATCGGAATACGTTCCAGACAATGTAACAGTTGCGCCGGTAAGATAAACCGCCGTTTCTCCGCCGGCGCCGGCAGCTGCGCCTGTACCGATAGTCGCGCCGCCCGTACCGCCGATTTGCGTTCCCGCTGCAATGTTAAGCGTCCCACCCGAGGCGGAAATGTATCCTAAACCGCCCATGCCGCCGGTTCCACTTACGGACTCTCCGCCCGAGCCGCCCAAATAGGACGCCTGATTGAACGTCAGCTCGCCGCCGGAAAGATAGATAACGGCGTCGCCGCCCATGCCGCCGGTTGCGTACTCGGAAAAGCCGCCAGTCCCGCCTAAATAAGCCGTGTCGTTAAAGGTGAACGTACCGCCGGAGACGTCGATTCCTCCGTTTCCGCCCAGACCTCCGGAGCCGTGTTCCGCGTAGACGTTGTTGGCGGTGTTGAGTCCGGCGTTTCCGCCTACGCCGCCCTCGCCGCCAAAGAATGTCACGTTATTAAACGTAACCTCTCCGTCTGACATCGTCCAGGCGGCAATTCCGCCTTCTCCGCCTGCGCCGCCCTTTGTGGCGTAGTATTTATCAGACGAGACAGAGCCTGCCCCGCCCGCTCCGCCGCGGCCTCCGAAATGCGTTACGCCATTAAACGTTGCCGAGCCTTTATTAAAGGTGAACTTTGACTTTCCGCCCGCTCCGCCCGTTCCGCCGTTGAGAGCGTCTTTGCCCGCCGCACCGGCAGTTCCGTTTCCGCCTGACTGGAAGAACAGATCCGCATCGGTCGCCATGGTTTTGCCGGACAGAAAAGTCCACTCGTCGTCTGCGCCTGACCCGCCGTTATACCCGGCGTCCAGATAGACAGCGCCGTTGCCGCCAAACTGCAGCTGAGCATTTGTCCCAGTTGCCTGCAGAGATATTTCACTTAACTCCGTCCGCTGAACAACGGCGCCGGATGTCGATGTTCTATATATCGTGAAGTTTCGACCTTTACTGCCGAAAGTCGCATCGCAATTGCTCATCACGGTGATTTTCAGACTATTTTCAGTCGTGTAATACTGGAAATTCGTGATATTGTCGTAGGTAACGTCGCCCAGCGTTCCGTTGGGGTTATATTCCCAACTGTAATCGACGGCGTAAGCCGAGAACGCAGCGGCAATTAGGGCGGCAGCAAGCAGGAATCGGGTAATTCGAAGCATATTTTATCCCCTGTTTACAGGATTTAGGGTTATAATAAAGCTCCTAAGAGTAGCGTATTTTGAGAATCGTGTCAAGAGAAAATAGAAAGGGGGATTGAGTTAGGAGTTAGGAGTTAATTTCGATCAGCGCTTTGCGTAATTCCGCATTACGCATTCCGAATTCCTAATTAAAATTTCTCTCTTGCTTGAATTATCAAAAAACGCTAAGATAGGGTATTGTAATAGACTAAACAGATATTTTACCTACAGGTTTAATCATGTCCCTGACTCGCCGACAATTTGCTGCTGCGTTATTTGGCGCCGTTCTGGCTGGAACCGGTCGCTTTGATTCTGTATGCTCCGCCCAACAGAGATATTTGGACGCGGACGTTTACAAAGCGGAACTGTACGCTCTGACGGACGAACAAAAAGCCTATATTGACGCCGTCATTGACTTGGCGGAAGATCAGATTATTCCCCCGTCGATTGTAGAGAAATGCTTTTTCTACGCCAGAAAGAAAGCGCAACAGCATCGACGCTACTATTATTTCCAGAAAGCTCTTACCTTCGCTCTGAAAGAGAAGGGTTACGATTTAGAAAAGCTATTGTCGAAACGAAGATAGGCAATAGGCGCGAAGCGCATCCGCTAGAACCGCGTAGCGGTTCAATATTTCTAGCCGTGGGGTGAAACCCACGGAAAGAAACAATTGGGCGCTTTTATCCCAAAGGCGAGATTGTCCACGAAATAAGATCAACGACAGCGGTTTTCTTCGAATCTGTTTTGAGGCGTAATTGATTATTGTCAATCAATGTTTCTGTAATAATATCGTTAGGACAAAAAGAATGTAATCGTTCTCCTTTGCAGCTATAATTCAATACTTCACATTCCGTTACTAATAAATAGCTGTTGTTTTCTTTAACGTAATAAATATAAAACAATGGGAATTCCAAATAAACGTCCTGTATGACAGCTTTATTTTTCACGTCAATAAACAGCGTTCGATTTTGCAGCCCAATAATCAATAAATCAGACATCTCTTGATAAATCAAAGCTGGTAAAAAGGACAAGGACAAATCCGTTGTCAATAAAATGGATAACTCTTCAGAAAGAGAAAACAGGTCTCTTACTTTTATAATAAAAGACGTTTCTTCCCCTCCAAACGACTCGGAAATAGTTATATCAGCTTTAATCTCGATACCATGGGCGTCGAGACACTGAATCATTTTTTTATTAAAAACGTAGTTCATAATTGCTTATACGGCATATACGCTAAACGTTCCTTGATTTTGCTGGATATTAACTAACCGCCCCTATTGTTCTGATTCTACTGCGCCGTGCTCTTTGAGATATTTGACCAATTCCTTATCCATTGCTTCATCTAAAACGGTACTTCCATAATTGTCTTTTGCGTTAATGTCGGCGCCGTGTTCGACCAGCCATTTGACCATTTCCAAATTATCGCATAGGACGGCAGAATGCAAGGGCGTATCTCCATGAGTGTCTTTTGCGTTGACATCGGCGCCGTGTTCAACCAATACCTTAACCATTTCCAGAGATCCGTTTTCAACAGCGTAATGCAATACTGTAACGCCATGAGCGTCTTTTGCATTGACGTCCAAGCCCTGTTCAATCAGCCATTTGACCAGTTCCAGATATCCACATTTGGCGGCAAAATGCAAAGCCGTTTCTCCATTTTTGTTTTTATCTTTTACGTCCAATCCCTGTTTTGCCAGCCATTGAACCAGTTTCAAATTCCCATATCGAGCGGCATGATGTAAGGCGGTTTCTCCATCATTATCTTTTATTTTGACTTCAGTCCCTTGTTCAACCAGCCATTGAACCAGTTCCAGATTATCCCATCGTGCGGCAAAATGCAAAGCCGTTTCTCCATTTTTGTTTATATCTTTTACGTCCAATCCCTGTTTTGCCAGCCATTGAACCAGTTCCAGATTCCCATATCGAGCGGCAAAATGCAAGGCTGTATTTCCGTCATTAGTTTTTGCATTGACGTCCAATCCTTTTTTAACCAGCCACTCAACCAGTACCACATTCCCGCTTAGAGCGGCAAAATGTAAGACAGTTTCTCCATCATTATTTTTTGTTTTGACTTCAGCCCCTTGTTCAACTAACCATTGAACCAGCTCCATATTCCCACTCTGTGCGGTATAATGCAAAACAGTTTCTCCCTCATTATTTTTTATATTAACGTCCGCGCCATGTTCAACGAGCCACTTAACCATTTCCCGCTTTCTAAATAGGACGGCAAAATGCAAGGCGGTATATCCATCGTTGCACTGTACATTGACGTCTGCTCCATGTTCAATCAATTTTTGAACCAATTTCAGATTGCCACTTATGCTGCAAGAAACCAGGGCTGTACTTCCTGATTCGCATTTACTATTTACATCAACGCCCTGTTTAACCAACCAGTCAATCATTTCCAGATACTCTGAATCGTCCGCGTAAAACAAATCGACTGTATGAAATAAAATTGTTATTCCGTATCTGTTTTTTGCCTTGACGTCCAGCCCTTTTTCGACCAGCCATTTGACCAATTCCAGATTCCCGCTTTGGGCGGCTGAATGCAAGACCGGATTATCATCATGGTCTTTTACGTTGACGTCCAGCCCTTTTTCTACCAGCCACTTGACCAGTTCCAGATTCCCGCTTTGGGCGGCAAAATGCAAGACCGTTTTATCGCCGTTGTCTTTTACGTTGACGTCCAGCCCTTTTTCAACCAGCCATTTGACCAGTTCCAAATTCCCGCTTCGGGCGGCGGGATACAGAACCGTCCTGCCAATGCTGTCTTTTGCATTTATTAATTCCGCGCCATGCTTTACAAGCTCTTTAACGCGATTCAGATCGCCTGTCGCCGCCGCATAATAAAGAACGTTAGCGCCGCAAACGTTAGTATGATACGAGAAATCATATTTTCCATCCTGGAACATCTGTTCAAAACGATCAACGTCTTTCTGACCAAACAACATAACTATTAATCTCTTCGTCTTGGGCGGGCAGTCGGAATTCTCTGCTGAGTAACTCACGCCGGCAAGGCAAATTCCCAAAACAAACAAAACGCTCAAAACGCGATGAATACGGTACATAATACAGAATCCTCCTTGATTTTACCAGATGTTAAATTTACTCTTTTATTGTTCTGATTTTTTTGCGCCATGCTCTTTGAGATATTTAACCATTTCTTTATCAAAAGATTGATCCAAAACGGTCATTCCATCGTTGTCTTTTGCATTGACGTCCGCGCCGTGTTCAACGAGCCATTTGATCAGTTCCAAATTCCCTTTTTTAGCGGCGAAAAGCAAAGGCGTTCTCCCGTAAGCGTCTTTTGCGTTGACGTCAGCGCCGCGTTCGACAAGCGCCTGAACCACTTTCAGATTGCCGCCGCCGATAGTATAGTGCAAAGCGGTATATCCATCGTCGTCTTTCGCCTTAACGTCGACTCCCTGATCAATGAGCCATTGAACCAGTTCCAAAGAAGCGCTTGAGACGGCAAAATGTAAAAGCGTGCTTCCGTCATCGTCTTTCTCTTTAACGTCCAAACCCTGTTCAGCCAGCCATTGAACCAGTTTCAAATTACCGCTTTCAACGGCATAGTACAAGACAGTATTGCCAATGTTATCTTTTGCATTTAAGTCCGCGCCGCGTTCGACCAGCAATTGAACCAGTTCCAGATTGCCGCTTTTGCCGACTAATTGTAAGACGGTGTCTCCCAATCTGTTTTTTACATTGACGTCTGCGCCGCGTTCAACCAGCCATCGAACCACATCCCAGGAACCGCCTTGAGCGGCTTCGTACAAAACCGTTATTCCGATACTGTCTTTTGCGTTGATGTCAGCCCCGCGTTCAACAAGAAATTGAACTATTTCCAGATTGCCTCTCTTGGCAGCGCAATGCAAAACGGTAACTCGGTCTATGCTTTTAGCTTTGACGTTCGCTCCCTGTTCTACCAACCACTTAACGACGTCTAAAGATCCGCTTAAAACGGCTGCATGCAAAACGGTTCCCATTTTTCTGTCTTTTGCTTTAACGTCCAATCCCTGCTCAGCCAGCCATTTGACCAGTTCCAAATTGCCGCTTACAGCGGCGTAATACAGAACAGAAGAACCGCTTTTATCTTTTGTGTGTAAATCCGCGCCATGTTTAACAAGCTCTTGAACGC
Organism: Thermoguttaceae bacterium; assembly: GCA_045586185.1. Lineage (GTDB taxonomy): Bacteria > Planctomycetota > Planctomycetia > Pirellulales > Thermoguttaceae > RUG11551. The sequence continues at coordinate 12,702 of JAZMZV010000009.1, forward strand.
GATTCAGATCGCCTGTTGCCGCCGCATAGTAAAGAACGTTAGCGCCGTAAACGTTAGTATGATACGAGAAATCGTATTTTCCGCTTTGAAACATCTGTTCAAAACGATCAATATCTTTCTGACCAAACAATATCGCGATTGCTTTCTTCGCCTTGGACTGACCGTCGGAATTCTCTGCTGAGTAACTCGCCCCGGCAAGACAAATTCCCAAAATAAATAAAACGCTCAAAACGCGATGAATACGGTACATAATACAGAATCCTCCTTGGTTATTGTTAAATAGCTAATTCGGTTAGAAACAACCTGAACCGTGAATCAGTCCCTTTGTCTTAATTCTTTTTGCTCCAAGCTTTTTAAGCCATTTCATTATTTTCCGATTGTTATTGTCAAAGGGATGGCCATTAAAGGCATAATCTAAAACGGTATCACCGTCATTGTCTTTTGCGTTGACGTCTAAACCTTGTTTTACCAGCCATTGAACCGTTTTCAGACTGCCGCTTTGGGCGGCATAATGCAAAACCGTTGTTCCACTCTCCGTCTTTTCATTGATATCCAATCCCTGATCAACCAGCCATTGAATTGTTTTCAGACTCTTGCTTTGGGCGGCATAATGCAAAACAGTTAATCCTTCGTCGTCTTTTGCATTGACGTCTGCGCCGCGTTCAACGAGCAATCGAACCATTTTCAAATTGCCGTTTAGAGCGGCGTCATGCAAAATTGAAGCGCCGTTATTGTCTGTTGATTTGACGTCTGCGCCATGTTCAATTAATAATTTAGCTATATCTTCATCATTGTTCCAAACAACTTCATGCAAAGCGGAATGTCCACGCATGTTTTCTTTTATATTGGCGTCCGCGCCATGTTCAACCAGCAATTGAATCAGCTTTCGTTTATGGCGTTTTTTTTGTTCATCCGGACATAAATCGCCATCGAATTCAATAACGCGATACAAGACAGTTTTTCCTTCGTCGTCTTTGACATTGACGTCCACGCCGCAATCTAAAAGCCACTCAACTAATTCCAGATTACCTCCGATGATAGCAGCGTAATGCAAGACGGTATCTCCTAATCTGTTTTTTGCATTAACGTCAGCGCCGCATTCAACCAGCCATTGAACCAGTTTGAGATTGCCACAGCCTGCAGCATCATGCAAGACGGTTCTCCCATCATTGTCTTTTGCTTTGACATCCAATCCCTGATTAACCAGCCACTCAACCAGTTCCATATTGTCGTTGCAAGCAGCGTAATGCAAGGCAGTTTCTCCAAATATGCTTTTTACTTTGACGTCCGCGCCCTGTTTAACCAACCATTGAACCAGTTCTAAATTACCGAACAGAGCGGCATAATGCAAGGCAGTTCTTTTATGGTTATCTTTTACATTAATATCCACGCCATGTTTTACAAGCTCTTTAACGCGATTTAGATCGCCTGCCGCTGACGCATAGTGAAGAACGTTAGCGCCGAGATCCGTCGTATAGGAGAAATCAAATTTTCCGCTTTGGAACATCTGTTCAAAACGATCAATATCGCTTTGTTTAAACATCCAGTTGACGTTTGTCTTCTGCTGTTGGCTGTCAGAATTCTCTGCTGAGTAACTCACGTCGACAAGGCAAATTCCCAAAACAAACAAAACGCTTAAAACGCGATGAATGACGTTCATGATATTGTACGATTCTAGATTTGATGAAATGGCAAATTCTTTTGAATTGCAATAAACCAACAATACGCTCAATTAGAACTATTGACTGTATTATATTATAATGATAATTTCGATCTTATACAAGAGGATTTAGAAGGGGGGAAGGGAGCGCCCGATAAAAAAGTATTAGTCCCAGTTGTTTCTTTGTGTTCTTTGTGTTCTTTGTGGTTAAAATTCTTTGGCGGCTGACACAGCCGCGATCCAGCAGGTCAGACGGGTTTTCCGCGTTCAATGGTTATTGGAGGCTTCCGCTTTTTCCTTGACGGCATGACCGTCAAGTTGGACTCCGAGGGCGGAGTCCAGCCGAGGAAGGTTTTCGGCTGTGTCGTTTTGGTATGCACGCTGCGAAGCGTTTGTAATCGTTTCAGTTCCTTTTCCTCCCGCCCTCCTTGCAGGAGGACAGAAGGAAAAGGTTATTTGACGATATTCTTTTTTGCGTGTTCTTTGTTCCATGGGTTTCACCCCATAAGTATCAACTTAAGGAAAAATCGCGTTAAAATACTCTTATTGTATCGATTAGAAAAGATTTTGTTTTATCTATTTTACT
>JAZMZV010000010.1:0-5311 GCA_045586185.1 Thermoguttaceae bacterium
AATTCCGCATTCCGCATTCCGAATTACTAATTGTTCCGCCCCGCAGGCGAGAATAAAGATCGGCAACGAGGCGGGTCCGAATATTTCGATGCTCATTACCAGCGCGGCAAACGGGCATCGGACAACGCCGGAGAAGACGGCAATCATGCCAACCGCCGCGCCGACGGCTGGGTCAAGACCGACAACGCCCGCCAGCGTACAGCCCAACGTCGAGCCGATAAAGAACGCCGGGACAATCTGGCCGCCTTTGAATCCGACGCCAATCGCGATTACCGTCAAAGCCAGTTTCCAGAAAAACGCTGTCGCGTCCGCATGACCGTTAAACGCCCGGGCGATAACGTCCACGCCAAGACCGCTGTAGTCGTAAGTTCCAAGCTGGAAAGTGATTGCAACAATCAGAATCGCCCCGAATACAATCGTCGCGACTGGACGTTCAGATTTCTGACGCCAAACCGTAACCGCGTCGATTCCCCGGCGCAGAGCTTCCGCGCAGACCAAGCCGACCAGAGCGATCAGCGCGACGCCAGCAATAAGAGTCAGCGAGTATTCCGGAACCGTCAGCGCAAAGCGAATCGGGGGCAGTCCCAGCGGTTGAACAGCGGCGTAAGCGACCAGAGAGCTTATCGTTGCCATCAAAAGCCGGGATCGGGAAAACGTTCGGGTCAGTTCGACCACGAAAACCGCTGCCGCAATCGGGGTTCCCAGCAACGGCGCGAACGCCGCCGCCATCCCGCACAGCACGATCAGTTCCGAGTCCTCTTTGTTGAGCCGGAACAGCCGCCCGGCGGTTGACCCGATGCCGCCGCCAATCATCAGCGACGCCCCTTCGCACCCGGCGGACGCGCCGAAAAGATGAGAGATAAACGTCGAAACCCAAATCAACGGCGACGCGGCAGCAGGAATCGGTTTGCCGGTCTGAACGGATTCCGTCATGACGTCAAATGCGTTGCGGGTATCGGTTTTGTACCGCTTATACAAAGACGCGATAATCCACCCGCCAAAGGGCAGCAGAAACAGCAAACCGGGATGAAGATGTCGAAAATCGTTCGCCCAGACGACGCTCAGCCGAAACAGCGCGCCAGCGTACCCCGCCGCCGACGCGAACACGCCGCAAATAAACAACAGCGTCAAAACCCGGCGAACCGCCGCGCCCGCTTTAGGCGCGTACTCTCCCCAAAGGGACTGAATTCCATGGGAATTCCCCGCCTCTGGAAATCGCATCGGTTTATTTTCGCTGGACACGGAGATAATTAGTAATTAGTGATTAGTAATTTACGCAAAGCGATCCCCGATGGGAGCTTGGCGTTCATTATTAATATGAAATTTTTCGGTACAGTATATCCATTTTATAAAATTTGACAATAGGGACAGGCGTTCAAATTTGAGAGAAATGAAAAAATGGAAGGCGGTAATGGAGTTCGCGAAGCGAACGGAATTACGCAGTTCGCCAACGGCGAACCGAAACGCTGGAAGCGTATATAACAAATTGACGCAGCTGAAAAACTACTCGGATCGCGAGCGGGAGCTTCGCAGAAGATTTTTAAGCCGCAAAGAACGCAAAGAGCACAAAGTTTTTAAAACTTCGCGGACTTTGCGAACTTTGCGTGAGGTATATTTCTTTTGCGGTCGACGTCCGCCAAAAGTTAATCAAAAACCGCCGTATTGCGCCATGGAAAGAATAACCACATTAAACGCCGTCCAGAGTAATACGGGGATTAACAGAAGAAAAAGCGTCAGCCCGTTTCGAAATCGGCAGTATAACAGCCAAGTTATAATCATAGAAACATACCAGCCAATCAGAAATAATTTAAGTCCAACAGAAAGATTGACTTCAATAACGCTAACAGGTCCTACAATAAAGATCATAAACAAATCCATTAAATCTCCGGGCAGTCCCCCCAGACTTTCAAAATTTGTAAAACAGTCGGTTTTAGTCAAGACGTACAAAATCACGAATAGAATATGTACTAATGAAGCCATCGCCCCATATAATAACCTCTGCTTTGAAGATGCGCCTTCAGTTTTAGGAGAAGTTCCGCCCGCTAAACGGAAAACGAGTCCCACAAAACTAATCCCAGTGATACTTAAGAACAGAAGAAAATATATAACGTCATAGTCATTGTTCATGGTTTATCTTCCTTGTTGCGCGGGCGCCGACGTTAACTTATCGAGCAGTTCCCAAAACGCTATTGAGGTAAGTTGGTTAATTGCATTTTTACATACAAGCCACTCAAGAACCCAAAAAGCAACAGGCAAGCCATGGCGATAAATACGCACCATTTTCCTGTACGCAACTGTTTGAAATTGGCTGGTTTAATAACGTTAAACGCCGTCCCAATCCAAAGCCACTGAATTACATGAACCACAAATAATGCAACAATACTGTAAAAAGCGTTTTTTAACGTTGTTTGGCTGGATTGTGATGGATCCCAGCTGAATAATACAACAGAAACGCCAGCTATACAAACGAGAGTCAAAACCAGTACAATAACGCCAAATTTATTAAACAGCGCCGCTGCGTTACTGGATTTTTTCTCGTCATTTTCATTCAAAGAGCTTCCCATTTCAATCTCCTTAACGAATAATCGGCTTCCCTAAAACTCTATTTCCAAGTATATACAAATCCAGAAAACAGTACAAGGGGTTAGACGAAGAAAAAAGAAAATTTTTAGCGCTTTTAAAAACTTTGCGAACTTTGCGTGAGTTTTTTCCGAGGGCTTACGCACCCCGGCTCGCCAACCGCCTTTCATTTCTTTACGGACTTTATAGGGTCTTCTTGACAGACGCGCAAGGTATGATAAACTATAATATTATTAACTATAATATAATTGGCGGACAGTTGCAGGTCTCGCAACTCGCTCCGTGGGTTAAAACCCACGGCTATTAATATTAAACCGCTAAAGCGGTTTTAGAGGAACGCTTCGCGTCCGATTTAAAATCTCGCAACTCGCAACTCGCAACTTAAAAATGAATATTATGAATCGCGCCAGTCAGATATTGACAGCCGTTATTATATCGACGTTGTTTTCCAGTTGTTTATTCGCAGACCAGCCAGACCTCAGTTCCGCAACGGTGGGAATTCAGAGCGTCTGGAAGCCGGGCGTCTGGACGCCTGTGGTCGTGCCCAAGTCGGTCAGCGCGTCTCCGATTGTCGCGATTGAAGCGGCGGACGACGACGGCGTTTGGGTGGAATACCCCGTCAGCAAATCCGACGACGGCGCCTATCGCGCTCTGGTTCGCTCTTCCAAACGACAGGGCGCCGTTCAGCTTATCTTTGAAGACAAGGCGGTTAAAAAGCTGCCTTTGCCGGCGCCCGCGCAGAGCCATCGGGAAGTCGTGCTGGTAATCGGGACGGAATCGGAATCGGAATTCGTCCGGCTGTCGATAACCCATACCGACGTCGATCCCGCTCATCGCCCCGTCGTCGTTCAGATTGACTCTATCGACCAGCTTCGATCCCAGCTTGTTTCAGACAACGCCTTGTCGCTGCAGGTTGTCGACCGAATCGTCTGGTTCCATAAGCCGGGAACGGACTTGACGGCGCCGGAAGTGGTCGATTGGCTTCGCATGGGCGGAGACGTAACGCTCTCAACGCTTGACATCGAAAAAGCCGGCGCGTTTCTCAACTCGTTACAGTCGGAATCGGCTTCCCGCGCCGACGCTGCGTCACAGCAGACGGAGTATTATCTCAATCAAACGCGGTCTTTGGAACAGTACGCCGGTTCCGATCAGCCGATTCCCAAGCTGGGGTTCGGACAGCGTTACAACCTCCGCGCCGTTCGTCTGCCTGTTTCTTCAGACGCCGTTATTGAATGTTCGTTTATGGACTTGCCGCTGATCTATCGTCAGGCGGTTGGGTTTGGACGCCTGACCGTTGCCGCCATTGACCTCAACGCGGAACAGATTCAGAAATGGTCGAATCGGGAACGGTTTCTCCGCCGCGTCATGGACGTTCCCGAGACGGACGATCACGCCCAGCGGTACACAGCCAACGCGATTCTCCATTACGGTTACGACGACCTTTCTGGTCAGCTGGCAAGCGGTCTGAACCAGTACAAAGATGTAACAATCCCGTCGTTTTGGCTTGTCGCTGCGGTTCTCATTGCATACATTCTTTTAATCGGGGCGGGCGACTATTTCCTCTGGCGAAAGCTGCGGCTTCCGACCTGGATAACCTGGATTTCGTTCCCGATTTACATTGCCGTCTTTTGCGGGCTGTTTTACTGGATGTCGCGAACGCAGTCCGGGTCAGCCGTCAGAACGAACTGGGCGGGCGTCGTTGACGTCGATTTTGCCTCCGGCGCGACGCAGCAGTTTCTCTACGGCGACGTCCTCGCCCCGCGCGCCGGCTCGTACAGTCTCGCGTTTGAATCGCTGGATAAAAACGCTGCGCTGACCGGCGTTACAACGTGGTTTGGCTCAACCGGACAGGGAATTTCCGGCATGAACTCCGCGCCGTCGACGAGCATAAACTCCCCGTTCGGCGCTCACAGCGCACCGTCGGAAACGTCACACGGATTTACCGTCAATTCCGCCGCCAGAGCGACAAGAAACGTCTTTTGCCGTTCCGTTGGAAAGCTGGACAGCGCCGCGTCCCCGCTGGCGTTTGCTCTCAAAGACGATCAGGGCAAACCCCAGGGAACAATTTCCAACCAAACCAAAGACGTTACATTGAGCGAATGTCTGCTTCTTTACGGACAGTGGGCGTTTCCGATTGGAGAATTCAAGCCGGGACAGACAGTTACAATCGACGACTCTCTCCAGCGCTATTCTATCAACGCCGTTCTGGTCGGGCAGCGGGTGCAGATGTCGGACGTTTCGGTCAAGTATTCCAACGATACGATTCCGTACAACCCGATCAGCCTCAACCCGGAAGAGCCGCTTCGCGCCATGCTGTTCTATAAGACGTCCGGGGGCGCGTCGTACGCCAAACTCGATTCCAGATACCAGTCGCCGACCGATTTTAGTTCTCTGATCCATCTCCGCCGCGCGGTCCTGCTGTGCAAAGTCAGCCTGACGCAAGCGGAAAAGACCGTCCGGCTAAACGTTACACAACACGGCTCCGACGCCTCAAGCTCTCAGCCGTCCGACGACTGCCGACTGCTGTTTTATCGGTTTGTACTGCCGATTGCGGGAGAGTAACACCCGCTTTTTAACGCCGAACGTCAAACTTGAAAAAACTTTCGGTCGCCAGCAAGCTGGCTCCCTTTTAGGGAAGTTTTTTCAAGTTTAATTAAGAGGGGAAAACCTTTTTTGAAAAAAAGGTTCTTCCCCTCAAACTCCCCTTTCCAAAAAACTTTAGTAAGGGGAG
>JAZMZV010000011.1:0-4014 GCA_045586185.1 Thermoguttaceae bacterium
CTCATCTGGACGGCACAATCCTCAATCACGGCGGAATCATGACAATAAAAATCGTCGACAAGCAAGGAAACCCAATGCCGTACTTCGTGTACAAAATCGACGTCGAACGAGAACCGAAGAACGGAGAAGTTGTTGTCTTAAGCGATGGCGTCATAATCCAAGGTGGCGACGAAGAGTATCCCGAATACAACCCAGCAGGAACTTACGTCAGGATTGCATTGATAACATTCTACACAACAGCAGGCGAAAGAATCAGTAGCAAAGCAGTCCTGATAGTTTGCCCGACAAACCAGCAATCGGAGTACTACCCAATAAAGGAGTGATAAACGTTGGCAGTGACGAGCACGGTAACAAACACGGTCGGCTTGACGTTTGAATACGACGACAAGACAACGCGAAACTACACGTTCACGGGCATGGCAAACACGGCCTTAGCAAACCTGAAAGCGCAAGTGTTGCAGTTCAACACGACAGTCGCAGACCAGACAGAAGGCGCGCCGTACAAAGAAACGTTCGTGTCCGACGATGGCAGTCCCATTGCCCGAATCAGCAAGGCGAAATACACAGTCGCAGAAGAGCAGGTGATATACCGTGGTTAAAGTTTCCATTCAAATCACGTCTACCGACCAGAACGACAAGAAGGTCACGGACAAAATCGCATACGTGAACCCGCAGGCGACGAACGAGCAACTGACGGATTTTGCCCGCATGCTGCTGAACCTGTCGGACAACAGCTATCTGGCAACGACGAAAATCACCGAGGAGGCGATTGACTAATGGCCGACACAGTTTCCTACAGCAACGAGCTGAAAATCGAAACGATGTTCGTTGACGGTGACACGCGGACGTTCAATATCAAGAACCCGAAATCGAACATTAGCCAAAGCGATATCACGAACCTGAACGCGTACATGCAAACAAACAACGTCCTTGTCGGCGACAAATACGGTGGCCGATTCGGGAAAATCACGCAAGCAAGCACAGTGAACAAGGCGACGACGACACTTGACCTTGAGTCGGTGTAAGTCGAAACACTACCCAGAGACACAAAAGACGTCATCTGCAAAGGTGACGTTTTTTGATTTTCGCGCCGTTGATAGTCCAGGCCACGTCGCCGCCGCGGGACGCCCGATTATCGCTACGGCACGCAAGCCTAAAACATGCTCGCCGCCGTTACTGCTTCGGCTTCGCGTCGCGCGATCGGCGTGCGCTTCCGCTTGCCTACGCAGACGTCGGCGGGGCTTGGCGTGCCTTCGCTGTGACGGGCTTGCCCCGCGTCGGCTTCGGGCTTGCGGGCGGGGTTCCCGTTTTCGGGCGCGGCTTTGGTTTTTGTTTCTTGTCTCTCTGGGGGTGTTCGCCTTGTCTGGTTTCTCGTTTGGTTGGCGTTGTGTTTTCGCCGCGTGGCTTTGGGTTCCCGGTCGGCCGCGGGTTCTTTGTGCCGGTTCGGCTTGCCCGTTGTCGTCGGTGTGTTCGGGTCGGGCTTCGCTCGTCCCGGGTTGCGGTTCGGCGTTTTCTTCGTCGCCGTCCGTGTTGCGTTTTCTCTCGTCGCCCGTCGGTGCTCGCTGGTCGGTTGCCCTGTCGTGGTTGCGTCGCGCTGGTTTTGTCGGTTCGGTCGGCGCGGTGTGTTCGGCTTGGGCTTTGCCGTTCCCGTCGGTGCTGTCGGCGGCGTCGCGGGCTGGCCTGCTGCCGTCGGTTTGGTCGGCGTGTCGGTCGGCTCGTGCGGCTCGGTCGGCGCGTTTCCGCGCCTGACTGGTTTTTGGTTTGTCTTGCCCGTCGGCTTCGGTCGGCGGGTTTTTGTTTGGGCAGGCTTTTTGGCAGCCAGAGCGATTTTTAGAGCCAGAACGATTTTGGAAGCCCGAAAAAAAATGAGAGCATGCCGACGTTTTCCCGAGAAAAAGAGGAAAACTGCCGCGCGCTGAAAGTCCTACTTTTTTGCCCGCAAATCGGCTACGTTCCGCCGCAAGACGTTTAAATGTTATCGGGGCGCCGCTCTCCTCGGTTCGCGGCACGTCCGCTACGCCGGAGTCGCAAAAAATAAGGAGAATCGTCATCCATAGCCAAAAAGCCCGCATTCCCGGTGTGCTACGCGGAACTGCCCGCGACGTGTCGTTATCGGCGTTTAAACGTTATTGCCGCGTTCGGGGGCGGCTTTGTAGGCAGGAGCCACGCGAAGAATATGTTAGGTAGACGGTAATGTCCGACGCCGCGCGGCGCGTGTTTCGCACCTTGGTGACCACTTGCAACATCTTCGTTCTAGACCAGAAAAGAAAAGACTTGTTACTGGTACCAGAAACGATATTGCCCGCAAGGTTGCTCAAGTGTTGTCGACAGTCGCGGCACAGCCGCGCTAGGATGACCGCCGTTCAAACGCTTTTGTTCAATCACCGTCCTACGCGTGCGGAAAAAAAACAAGCCCGCCGTCCCACAAAAAAACCCGACTGCCACGAAAGACAATCGGGAGCACTAATCGCGAAAGGCCTAAGCGTCAAGATGAGACGCATGCCATGAGTACCAGTAGTCACACCAGTCACGCTCACGCAAGACGTCGACGGCGTCAATGTCGTCAAGTGCCTCAACGTCAATGGAGTAATTCAGGAAACGCAGGTACAAGACCGCTTCGATGGACGGCGCGTTATCGTCAACGGCAGGAGCGTCAAGCAAAAACGTTTTCGGTTGTGACGGCAACGCCAACGGCCGAGGACGACGCATAGCAACGGCGTAGTCATAAGCGGCGACGAAGACGGCAAACCCGTCAAGCTTTTTGATGAAGTCATCACCGAGCACGGCACGCTGAACGACGACGTCAGCACGGAGAAGTTCACGGCACATATCGGCGACAATCTTGCGCGACGGCATATGCCACTTTTCAATTGGCAACATTGGCATCCACCTCCGAACGTTTTTTACGGTGATACTGATTCGACGCGTACATCGGCTTGAAAGATTCCCAGCGTTGATTCCAGAGTTTCATGCGTTCATCAAACTTGCCGACGCAGACATACACAGGCGAAACCATGAATTCGGAACACCCGTCAACGCGCCATTCGTGGACAATGAAGTTATCCTTGAGCCACTTGAAGGCGAGAGCAACGGCCTTATGACCGAGCCCGAGATTTTGTTCGACAGCACGCTTAGTAGTCTTCATCCCGCCAGTATAGGTTTGACCGCAGGCAAGATACATGAAGACTTTGAGCACCGACGCGTTCGGAGCTTTAGCGATTAAGTCGAGACCTTTTTGTTGATAGAGCATACACCAACCACCTTTCAGACGAGCACCGTAGATGAACTTGTCGGTTAAGACCTCACCGGTAGCTTCGTCAAAGACTGTGACTTGAGTAATTTTGGGCAACCTGATTCACCACCTCAAAAGACACGAAAGAAGAAAATCAGCAACAATATCACGTTTCCATAGAAACACAAAATGTTTCCGTAGAACGGCGAAAGTGTTTCCTACAGGATACACTTTTTTGTCACGATTGTAAAGGGGTAACCGAATCTTTTTTTCTATATCATCTGGACGAAAAAATAAGTTTTACGCTTGTCAATGTCCAGAACGAATGTTAAAATCGCTCAAACGAAAACACGACAAGGAGTGATTCTTATGGCCTACCAATTCTCAAACCAGCTGAAAGCGTCGGCAAGCGTGAAACGAGTCGGCACGGAAGACAAATTCAAGCTTGCAGGCGTGAACGGACAGCAAACGAACGCGACGAACTTCCACACGGCAATCACAGGCTTGTTGACCGTCGTCGGCTTGCAGAACGGCGGACTCGAACGTTCCATCACGCAGGAAGTTGAGGAAGCTCCCTAGCTACCAAACCAAATTCAACGAATCACGCTATCTAATCAACGGCGAAATGAAAGCAACAACAACTCATCTGGACGGCACAATCCTCAATCACGGCGGAATCATGACAATAAAAATCGTCGACAAGCAAGGAAACCCAATGCCGTACTTCGTGTACAAAATCGACGTCGAACGAGAACCGAAGAACGGAGAAGTTGTTGTCTTAA
>JAZMZV010000012.1:0-22610 GCA_045586185.1 Thermoguttaceae bacterium
GCTTTTCGTGTTTAAAATCCAATGATTTACGAATGAGGATTGAATTGTTAATTAATCAATCGGTGAAAATCCGTATAATCCGTTAAATCCGTGAACGGACTGACCTGCTCAAACTCTAGGTACCAACTTACCGGAAGAGCCTTTTTTATTTATCCGGCGGGCTGACGTCTGTAAAATTTTCCCCAATCTTCAACAATCGGTTTCCAACCGAGCTGTTCCAGTTTGGTCAGGAACTCGTTAAAACTGTCGGCAATTTTGATTACTAAGATGTCATCTCTCTTACAGCCCAGCAAGCTGCGCCAATGCCACCAAGGGAGTTTCTCTTTAAAAGGCCACAAATATTCATATCGATAAATTTCGCCGCTGTTTGCGTTATAAACCAGATATCCGTCGTCGTCTCCGCATTCCAAGCCGCCGGTTCCCTGACCAAAGACGTAACAGTTCTCGACAGGAAATCCTAACCTGTCTTCACGAAGCGGCTTAAACGGAAATCGAATATTGAAATCGCCGCGCTCGTATACGACATTTTCATTCTCTTTATCGTCTGGAAACAATCGGTCAACGGTTACCGAGTCGTTATCAAAGACTTCACGATAGAAATTGAGAACGCTCTGGTCAACTGCCTCGCCGTAACAATTCTCAATCTCCTGCAGTTCATCAGAATCCAAAATATCGTCTGCGTTTTCCGATAAGTTGTCGCCGCCTGTCATTTCGGACAGCCCAAGTTTATTCAGCAGTTCTGAAAACGAATCCGCAATCTTAAACGTCTCGACAAACGGGCTTTGATAATAAAAGCCCTTCTTCTCCGGAATATACAACAGAACTTCATTGGGCGGATTGTTTTGATCGTCCAGCCGCTCTGCAATCATAAACGCGTTCCCGTATGGTTCAGGGTTGGAAAACGCCAAATCAATTTTCGCATAGAAATCGTTGACGTTTTGTATTGAATTCTGATACGGACTAAAATGCAAGTCGTTGTTCTCAATTTGCTCAAAATTGTTTTCAAAGAACGACTTCACATCTTGCCTGTCGTCGGCGCTGAGCGTTTCCAAAAAATCGGCGTAAGATAAAGACATTTGCGTTCTCTCCTATAGTAATAGAAAACATTCTCCCCTTACTCTACGTACAAAACCCAGTCGGCGTCGTTGGGTTTCTTCGGAAGCGCAACGGTTCCGGATTCCGAAGCGGTCAGCGTTACCGGCGGCTGATAAGCGCCCGTCTGCGGGTCAAACCAGACGGCTGTTACAACGCGACCGATGGGGAGGTTCTCAAGCGTTCCGGTTTCCGTTCCGGTCGAATAGAAATAGAAAACGAATCGTTTTGCCTGTTCGTGAGCAGCAACGTAAAAGACTTTGGCGCCCGGCGTGAACCGCATTTCCCCGCCGGAAAATTCCGGCGTCAGCTTCCACCATTCACGTTCCTGGAGGAACTTCTTCATGTACCCCATCTGGATGGCAGAGGGAAGCTCTAACGCCTCTGACCATGGAATCGCTTTGTCTTCCGGCGTAACAGCTGAAACGCCGTCGTGCCGGGACGTCGATTTCATGTCGTACGTACTCAGATAAAGCCAAATGTCCTCTGCGCCGTAACCATAGCCATAAAGCCCGGTCAGATATGCGTACCATCCCTGAGCGCGCGCTCCAAAATCCTTCGTCCACAGATAGCAGTATTTGCCCTCGTACAGAATCGCCGGTTTGCCTTGCCCGCCGTTCCAGAAATCTTTCGGAACGCTCAAGTCAAACGGCTGGTTAAGCGGGCGCGACCACTGAACAGCGTACCACGTATGACCAGGAACGTTTTGGAAAATCGACGGCTGAACGTTGCTCCCGTTCCCGGTTCGAGTAACGCATCCGGCGTTTTCCTGATGAGCGGAAATCGGATGACGGTACGGGTCGTACTGATAAAGCCATTTACAAACCTTGACGTACGGGTTGTTGCTGCGGTCGAACTTGCCGTAAAAATCGTCGTCGACTTCCTGTCCCAGCGTCCAGAAAACCGGATAGGCGCTATAGCGCGCGACCCAGTATCGGGACAGCCGCTCCAGATAGGCGTCGTCATTCTCAATCGCCTTCATCTCGTTCGGAAAGAAGAACTGGGAGTTGGCGTGCACCAATCCTTTTTGAGCGATATACGCAAAGTACTTGTCCATTTTCTGAAAACCCTTGACGTCGTCAGCAGAAATGCCGTCTGAATAATCAATCCCGACTTTGTTGGAATCGGACAGATAAACCGAAATCCCGATCGGTTCCGACTGATAAACCGTAAACCTCTGCTCGACGCGGCGGTCGACAATCGCCTTGAAATGCGAATCAGTTTTCAGCTTGCCGGCGTGAGGCCCCGGCTCGTCGAATTCCTCTTTCATCATGCTCCAGTGGGTGTCGCCCAGATAGAAAAACGGCGTCCCGTCGGCGTAGACGAAATACTTCAAGCCCTCGCGAGTTGTAACAAACCCGCGGCGATAGATTTCCAGATTGCCATCGTACGGAACCGCTTTGAGACGTCCCGTCTGACCGTTCAGACCCGCGTCGTCCGGCGTGCACGAGGTTTTAAACGTCCAAACGCCCGGCTCCGTCGGAGCGAAACGAACGCGCCAGACTTTTCCGCCGTCCCAAAAGGCGGGAACCGTCAAAACCGTCCCCGATTCAGAGGTAAACGCAACGTCGAGCGTTACGTCGTTAAACGCCTGCGCTCCCGACAAGGTCGGTTCCTGATTGGACGCAGGTATCTTCGAATCCGGCTTGTTCGTAGGCATAACCTCGTCCTTCTGCCCGTGCGGCTTCGCACCTGACCAGTCCTTTTCCGACTGGAATTCAAACTCCGTCGCCGTCCAGACCGGAACTGTTCGTTCTTCGCCCAGACATACGGAAACAATTGCGGATAAAACAAACGATAACAGGATATAGCGGGTTTTCATGATGGGGTCTCCGTGGGAAGTTGCGAGTTGCGAGTAGCGAGTTGCGAGAATGTTCGTTTTAAGTTCTCGGCGCTAAACTCCTAAATCAGAATTAATTCTAACAGAATTGAAAGCCGTGTCAAGACATTGAAAGGCGAGCCGGGGTGCGTAAGCCCCCGGGCAGCGAGGCAAAGCCTCGCGCCAACCGCGTAGCGGTTCAATATTTCTAGCCGTGGGTTTCAACCCACGGACTAATGAAAACGAATAAAAGACTATCGTCAAATAACCTTTTCCTTCTGTTCCCTGCAAGGGGACGGAAGGAAAAGGAACTGAAACGATTGGAACCGCCGCGAATAATCATTGAGGCAGTACGCAACGGAACCCGACGTCATTATAAACTTTTTGCGGCATGCTGCAGTCCCGAATCGTTGGTCGACAAAATCTATCTTCATTATTCCAGCCGCCCCCGCGAATTACACGATACTGACTCGAGGATGAGTCATCCATCGGGAAATCCGAATTGCCGTCTCGATGCGAATCCGGCATAACGTAATTCTCGAATTTCTCATTTTTTGTGGTTATAAGAATACATTCATCGACAATAACAAAAGTCAAATACCAATTAGAAAGCATTCTGTTTAGCGCTGAGCGTAATGATACATTAGAGATATTTATATCCGCCAGCAATTCTTCCAGATCAATCATTTCATCCCTGAGAGCCGGATGATCAATTAGTATTTCAAGCTTATACAATTGACTAATGCTATTGATAACATCAGGCAAAGGCTCGTCGGCAAAATTGAAGCTGACGTTCTTTTTCAGCAATTGCATCAGTTGTTCTTCATGCCGGTTGATAACAGAGTTGTCCATTGATAAAAAGAGTTGACGAATATGTTCCGAGTTTTTAAATGATTCATCTGCTTTCGTTTTGGTTGTAATAAGAAGGCATTCATCTTCAATAATATAAGACAAATTTTTGCTCTTGAGCATTCTGTTTAAAGCAGAGCGCAAAGTTACTCCAGATATGTTTATATCAAAAGTAACTTCTTCTGAAGAAATCATCTCATCCTTAAAAGCCGCGCCGTCAAACTGAACCTCTATATGATGCATATCCTTGATTTCAGCAATAACGTCCTCCAACGGCGTATATTCGAAACTGAAGGTCGTTAATTCATTTAACGCTTGTAAAATCTTCTTTTCGTTAGGACTGATAAATGGACTGTCTGATTTTTCGTTTTGTAATGACGCTTCTTCTGTAAAAAAGTCACTATAACTGTCCTCGCACCACTCCCAAACATTTCCTTGCATATCAGAAATGTTCCAAGTGTTTTTGAACGTCAATCCTACTGGCATTTCGACTGTTTCTCCGTCAAGAGTATGAGTTTCCCGGGCTTTTTTGCGCGGCGATCCTACAGGATGAGTTGTATTGTTACTATTAGTCCCATACCAAACTTCTCCATCCCAATATTCAGAAAACGTATCTGAATTTCCCGACCGACACGCATATTCCCATTGAGCTTCCGTCGGAAGTTTCAAATTCGCTTTGCGACAAAACGTCTGACAATCGTTCCAGGAAACGTTTTCAACCGGAAGATCGTCCCCTTCAAAATAACTGGGGTTGTTTTCCATGACGGCTTTCCATTGCCGCTGAGTAACCTCGGTTTCCATAATCCAGAAACCTTCTTTCAGGACAACTCGATGCAGTTTTTCATTGGCAAAGCGTCCCACATCGAATTCTGAAGAACCCATCATAAATTCTCCAGCCGGACACCAACGGAAAGCAAACTCAACCCCGTTGATAGTTATCACTTTGCGATCTCCCGGCAAGAGTTCCCCTTTTGGCTGATTTATTTGCGTCTGTTCTGATTCCTGCGTCGTTTCTTCATTTGTTGCCTTATTGGAACCGCACGCAGAAAAAAGCGCTGTAGTCAAAACTGCCAATGCCAAGACAAAAAGATTTCGGGAAGATCTCATGATATAGTTTTCCTTGTTGAGTTAATTGGATTTCATGAAAACCAACAGCTGAACCGCTACGCGGTTATTGAGGAAGCGTAACTGCGCTCACTGCGTTCGCTCCGTTACCGCCTTCCATTTCTTTGCGAACTTTGCGTTCTTTGCGGCTTAAAAATCTTCGGCGGCTGACACAGCCGCGATCCGAGCTGAACGAAGGTTGGCGCCAAGCCAGTGTTCCATTGGCAGGCAAGGACGCCTGCGGTCGGCGCGGACGCCGACCCTCCGAAGCGCAAAGCGCAGGCAAACGCTTGCGTCTACTGCCTATTGCCTACTGCCTTTTACTCCCTCATCGCCGGCAACGCGCTAATCGCCTTTTTCGCTTCTTCTGAAAGCGGGACGTTCCAGCGGTCAACGAGGATCGGGAGCGTGTTCTCATTAACGACTTTTGAGAACCGAACGAAAAGCTGGTCGAGTTTCTCTTGGTCAGAGCGCGGGCGCTGGCTGGAAGAAAGACTGTGATACTGAGCGATCGTCTGTTTGAACGCGTCCCAGCCGTAACGCTGTTTGAGTTCAATAAACAGAACAAGTCCCAGGAACGGGTCGCGTTTCCAGTCGTCCCAATTCTTTCCCCGTCGGGCGTACGATTCGTACAGAGATATGCATCGCTGAGGGTTCATGCGTCCGCCGGGAACGTCCTGCGGAGTCTTGAGAAGCGTTTCGAAGCAGTAGAGCGTAAACCAGTTGACGGAAACCTCAACAGAGCCGGTAAAAACCCAGTCCCGGTTTTGATGGTTATGTCCGAGTTCATGGAAATAGCCCCAGTTGTCGCCGTGACACGACACAAGACCGTCAACCACCTCCATGGGCGTCATAACCGGGTAACCAGAGTGCATGTATCCCATTGAAATCTGGACGTCCGCGGTGATACGTTCCGGGTATTTTCTTTCCTTGGGTATGCAAGCCAGGTCAGCGTCTGTATCGAGAACGGAATTCCACCAGCGCATGACTTTTTCCGGGTCGTCGACGGACAGAATCTGTTCGCGAGGGACAGAAACAACTATCTTGTCCGTCGCCAACTCGCCCCACGGCGCGCCCAGCTTTTTCATTTCCGCCCATTCTTCTTTTGTCGTCTTGCCGAGGACGTACAGCGGAGCTTCTATCGCGCCGGAGATTACAAACTGAATCGGAGACGTCTGCGCGGAAGCGCCGTCGGGAACGTCGATATAAATCAGACCGCCGAACGCGGAGTTGACCGACACGGTTTGTTTGTCCAGCGGCGCGGTAAAGCTGATTTCCGGATAGCGAAGCCACTCGTCTTTATGCCAGAGCAAATCTTTGTGACATCCAATTCGGATGGAATATTTCCCCGACTTGACAGCCGCCTCGGGAACGGTTACGGTTATTGTTTCTCCCGGTGGGGCGTACAAGCCCGTTGACGCCCAATCCGGAACGGCGGGGTTGACGTCAACCGTCTTTGTAACCCTCACAGCGCCCGATTCCGGCTTGCCGGGGAACGACACGTCTATTCCCGTCAGCGTTTCGGCTTTGTCCGGCTGAGTAAAATACGATTTCGCCCTCAGGTTCTGGTATCCCATCAAGAGCCGTTTTACAATGCGCTCGCGGCGCGAAAAATGCCGCTGTCCAGCGCTCTCCGGGAAGAGGTTGACTTTGTACTTGTCGAAGTCTTTCCACTGTTTCGATAAATCGAAGTCGGAATCGAAAGAGAGACTGTTGATAATCGAGTTGTTCAGACACTGAAAATCGCTGTCAGACAGGTTTTCGTTCTCGATATTGTTGAGAGTTTGAATCGCCCTGGAGCGAATCACGTACGGCGAGCACTGCGGGGGAAGCGAAAACGTCGCGTTGGGAACGTCCATTCCGGAAAGGGTAAAAACCAGACCAAACTTTTTCATCATAACGTTAGTTGGACCGTCAATTGGATCTTCGTGCTCCAGCTGCCACCACGACGTACAGCCCATCCAAAACGCGCCGCCGCGCCGAACGAACTCTTCCACCCGGTCTATGTCTTCGAATCTAAAATGCGACGATTCATAAAGGAGAATTCGCCCGGCGGGATCCTTGTCGTTGAGCTTTCTCAGGTCAATCATTTCCGCCTTGTATCCCAACCTCTGAAGACTGTTATAATAACGGGTTTCGTTGGTCAGAAAAGTAATCTGACTCACGTCCGACCGCTTCGCCGCCCAGCGCATCATGTTCTTTACCAGCTCCGGGTTGTCGCGAAAGAACTCCCGGTACGGTTCAGCATACGCGGAATGACCAAACGCAAAGCCCCTGCCCTGCCCGTGTACAAAGCCCGCGCCAATAACCTGATTCCCAACGGCGGCAAACGGAAACGCAGATTCGTCCAGCAGAACCATGATTCCATGATACCATTGCGGCGACGCTTTCAACTGCGTTACCGGCCCGGCAATCTTGGCGGATTCTTCCCACGTCGCGGCTAAGCCGATAGATGTCATAATGTATACTATTGCGCATATAAAAGCGGTAAAAACTTTGGATCTCATAATCGTCTCCACAGGCAGGCAGGAATCGGTCAATTATCAAATCGACGCAACGGGTTTAATAGTATATAACCGTATACGCTGTCTAAATTTATCAAATTAACGTCTTCCGTAAGCAAATGTTAAAATGCGTAATTTTAACTCATTACTGGTATTATAATCGTTCCAAAAAGAATATTCAAGCCGTTGGACTATTAAAAAATAAAAAAATTTTTTAAAAAATCGTCCCCACCTATTTGACAATGACGATAATTCCGGTTAAAATATGTATAGAATTTTATGGAAGTTAGTGTATAGCGCTAAGGTGAAAACTTCAACAGACGCCGAGGATTTTAAACGTTTTAACAACCGCTGACCAGCTTTCAAATGTTGTTATTTTTTTAACTTAACTGGAGATTGTAATTATGTTAAAGAGGACTGTCAATCTATCTCTATGCTTATTATTTGTACTATTTTTATGCAATGTTAATAATGCCCAATTCGCCAAAGACGCGCCTAAAACCGAGAATAAAAACAACGGCATGGGTGAAAACGGTACAACGCTGGGCGAAGCCAAGGTTGCAAAGTGGCGCTGCGGAGCGGAAATTACAGCTTCTCGAGGGAATTGTTCTGGAATTAAAGTTACTACGCCGCTGCCGGTCAGTTGGCCTGAACAAACCGTTCGTCTGCTGGAAGAAGACATTTCCTCTGGCATTCGCGTTGCAGACGCTCCTCTGGCTGGCGGCGTTAAACAGATGGTCATCATGATTCCACGATTGCCTTCCGGTTCAATGGTAAAAGCAATTAAATTATATGAAGTTTCCACCTGCCCTCAATACGCTCCAGACGACACCGATTCCTATCGGCTTCCCACGCTTCAGGAAATCCCCATCGCCTTGCGCGCTTATCTTAAACCCAGCCCATTGATTGAATGTAACGACCCCAAAATTCGAGCGTTAGCCAAAACCATCGGGGTAGACGAACCAACTGCGTGGAAACAGGTCGAAGCGGTTTACGACTGGGTTCGCAACGAAATCACGTATAAAAACGGTTCTCTTAAAGGCGCTCTTGCCGCCTTGCGCGACAAAACCGGCGACTGCGAAGAACTGACGTCTCTGTTTATTGCCATCTGCCGCGCCAAGGGTATTCCCGCCAGAACGGTTTGGGTTCCCGGGCACTGCTATCCGGAATTCTATTTAATTGACAAGGACGGCAAAGGCGTTTGGTTCCCCTGCCAGGCGGCGGGAACGCGCGCGTTCGGCGAAATGCCGGAAACGTACATTATCTTGCAAAAAGGCGACTCTTTCCCCGACCCTGTTACGCCCTCCAAGAGAGTTCGATACATTCCTGAAGGCGTCATTGGCAAGGGCGGGGAACCGCGCGCTGACTTTATTCGCGAAAAAGTTGAATAATAATTTCAATAAGCAATGCGCAATTTGTAATTCGTAATTAATGACGCGCTTTGTACAAGCGCCAATTACGCGTTACAAATTACGCGGACAATCACTTCTCACATCTAACTATTAAACTATCATCATGATTAACATTTTATATTTAACAGGCGAATTCATTGAGAAAAACAAGAATTGCTCCTGGACAGACATTCTAACGTCTCAGGGAGTTAACAACTCTGTAATTTTAACTCGTCGAGCGTTTTTAAGCAAACCCTATTATAGCATTTCACCCGATTTACTTCAGCAGGATTTTGAAATACGCTCCGCAGAAAATGAGGACTACGCGCTGGCGATAGACGCCATTTCAGAAGCGGTAAAAAATTCTTCACAGCAACGCGTCTTCGTCATTCCTTGCTGTCAGATGGATATTAGCCCGCTTTTAAAGCAGCTTCACGATAAAGTATCTGTAATCGTCCTTGCCAACCAGTCTTCGCCGCCAGGCGTTTCAGAATTGTGTCAAAAATGGATCAATCTTTCCGATTTATCAGATTCCTCTCCTGACGCCGCAGAGGATAAACAAGACAATGCTGAATCGGATTCAAATTCTGAAACCAAACAGGAACCCAAAGGCGTATTAGAGCCCAACGAGGTTTTCTGGAAGGACAAGATTTCCAAATCTCTGCCCAGTTTTATTCAGGCACGACACGGCGTTGTAGACGTATCAGACGTTATTCAGTGGCTCTATTCGCTCCAGTTTGATGTAAACGTCGACGCCATTCAGCCGGAACAGATTGCAGCGGACATTCGCGGCAAAGCGCTGTTAAAGCAATGGCTTCCTGCGGCGTACATGTGGGAAGAAGCCCCTGGAATTCCAACGAGAATCAAAGACACGCGAATTAAAGAAATTCAAACGGTTTCTGCAGCAGAGGCGATTTCCATGCTCCAGCTTGGCTCCAAGGTTTCGTCGCCTGACACTCCGCCAACGATCGAATTAAACTTTTCGCCGGCAGGAGTTTCAACGGATATTAACCATCTTATTATCGGCGCCGATCTGATGGTGAACCACTGTCGTTGGGCTGTTCAGCGCGAAGAACTCGTCCGCCAAAAAGCTGATTATCAAACAGAAATCGCCCCGGTTGACAACGACTTTATCCGTCAGGGAAAAGAGGCGAAGATTCTTATTTGGACAATCAACTCTCCGCTGGCAAGCGATGAAGCGTACAACCGTATGGAAAAATGCTATCAGACGATTCTTGTAGCATTCCGATTCCTGAAACAGGTTGAAGAATCCTGTCTGGAAGGCATGGACGGCAGAAACCTTCTGGGAAACGTTACCCAGCTTGCGGCTGACGCCCAATGCATTCTCAAAACAGAGCTTCGTTTCCAGGGCAAAGAAGTTACCAAAGACCCCATTCAGACTGAGGCGTTCCGTTATTTGCGCGAGTTGGGAAACAAAGAGCATTTTTATTTGAACAATATTAAATCGCAGGACGAACTTCCGCTTGATCGCGCAGACGAAATTATTTCCGAAATTAATGATCTTCAGGAGCAGTATTACTCCATAAATTCAGAATCCAAACAGAAGAAAAATCTGCTTGGAAAACTGAACTATCACGCAAAACAGTTAGCCAACGGCGGCGAACCCCGGGAGCAATGGGAAAAAATTATTGCCGCGGCAACGGAACTGTCCATTGATTATTCCATGCCGCCATCCAGCCTGATCTTCCGTCAGCAGCTCGAAGGCATCCTCAACACGCTTCCGGAAGACCTCGAAATCTCAGACGAATTCGGAAGAATCGTTCAGGAAATCGAAGTTCATCAGGCGCGCATTCGCGAATCGGAAGAATTAGAAGCGTTCGGCTCGCTCCTGCCAGACGACGTCATACCGCCTTCGGTTGAAAAAGTCCGAGAGCTGTACGCCGGTTCAATTATGGTCTTTATTGGCGGAGAGCCTAAAGAGCATATTATCAGGCGCATTGAAGAACGCTTTAACGTCAAATTGATTTGGAATTCTACCAATCATTCAGATTCTCTTAACCGATTTGACGGCGAACTGAGCGACCCGGACGTCTCGCTGTTTTTGATTTACATCCCGTGGTGCAGTCACAAGCATTCCGAAGAACTGGCGCAAATCGTTCAGCGCGCAGGAAAGAAACTCGTCCGCCTTCGCAAGGGCACAAACCCCGACGTCATCGCAGAAGCCATTTGCAATCAAACGGACAAAAGCGAAATGTAATTTATGTTGCTATCGGCGAGAGTTGCACGTTCTCGCCTCTCACTCCTAACCATACATCCTAACCATCATGGAACAGACGCTTGTATTACTTAAACCGGATTGTTATTTACGCAAACTGATGGGCGAGATTCTGTCTCGCTTTGAACGCAAAGGACTGACCGTTCGCGCCATGAAACTCATTCGATTCACGTCAGAGCTGGCAGATCAGCACTATGCTGAACACGTTGAAAAACCGTTCTATCCAGGACTGAAAGAATTCATCATGTCCGCCCCTGCCGTTGCAATGGTTCTGGAAGGCGAAGAAGCCGTCGCCGTCGTCCGGTCCATGATTGGAGCGACCAACGGAATTAAAGCCAATCCCGGCACGATCCGCGGCGATTACGGTCTTTCCGGCAGAGAAAACCTCGTTCACGCCTCCGATTCTCTCGAATCCGCCAAACGAGAAATTGCCCTGTATTTTACAGAAAAAGATTTTTGTTAGAGATTTTCAGACGGCAGAATAAAACCCTCTGCCGTTTTTCTTTTTCATAACAATCCGATATTCAGTCATGTCTTCAACAACTCCAAACGAATCGGTTAAAGTCGCCATTGTCGGAATGACAGGTTCCGGCAAGACGGTTTTGATTTCTACTTTGGCGATGAAAATGTCCCAGATGGCGCTGGAGGACATCTTCATGGCTCCGTTTGGAGAGAATCGCCGGCAAACGTATCGATACACCCAGTCCAACTGGAAAATACTCAATGAAGGACAATGGCCTCCGTCAACGCCGGCAGGAGAACTGATCGAACTTCAATGGGAACTGACCACGCAAAACAACCAGGCGCTGGTTCAGTTTCTCGACTGCGCCGGACAGGATATTCGATCGCTGTTTCAGACGGATAACTTCAACCCCAACTATCTGTCTGACGACCTCAAATTCGTTTATGACAATATCAGTTCAGCGAATATTCTGATCTTTCTGGTCAACATGAAAGACCTGCTGGCGACGCCAGACTACGTAAATGAGCTTATGGATTTGGATCAGATGTTCCATACGCTCAATCAACGCAACGACATTCCTCGCAAGATGGCGGTCGTGTTCAGTCAGTTTGATAAATACAAGCCTGAAGTAGACCAACGATTCAACGGCGATTTTTTGGAATACCTTCGGCATTACATTCCCCTTTTACACGGTCAGTACATTCGCAATCGGAACTTCGAGATTATTCCGGTTGCCGCTGTCAACGACACCCGGGACGTTGTTGAAAACGGCGAGGTCAAGCAGTATCCCGTTCCCGGCTTTTCGTCATATAATCTGGAAAGCCTGATTCACTGGATCGCTGACAGCGTTGAGGAACTGGCGCCCATCATACAGCAAATGCCGATGATGTTGGAGCCACCCTGTCTTCCCCCCGAGGAAGAGATCACAGTTCCTCATCCTGAACAGCTTAAACCAATGCCCCAATATACGTACGAGCAACTTACCGCGCCATATAACAGAATGACCGTATCGTATATTCTTGCATATTGTCTTTTATTCTTCATTCCTGCTATTGTTCCTGTTATTGTAA
This sequence comes from Thermoguttaceae bacterium, assembly GCA_045586185.1. Lineage (GTDB taxonomy): Bacteria > Planctomycetota > Planctomycetia > Pirellulales > Thermoguttaceae > RUG11551. The sequence continues at coordinate 12,529 of JAZMZV010000012.1, forward strand.
ACGTTTTTGGTCATGACGTTGAAAACGCCTCGTGGTTTGGGGTTATCGCAGCAGCTTTCATTCTTCTATTGACAGGATTATTTTATGAAATTCGATTATTATATCGCTGTTGGGATGTAATTCAGGACGGTTACGCTGCGACTACGCCCGACAGGGCTGTTCAATTTCTGTACTATCCTTATTTGCTGTTCATTCCTATTGTTAATATCTACTGGCTTTCCGTTTGCATGTACGGTTTAAGCAAATGCTTAAACAATTATATCTACCGCTATCAACTTGACGTTCGACCATGCTCCGCCACCGCAATGGCGTTTACATGCATTGCATACAACATTCCATTTTTAAATCTGGTTTTGCCAATTTTCATCTTACCGTTTTCCATGTATTCCGTTATGAGAACGGCGCGAGACATTCAGATGATAAATATGAGAGTGGCATACGATCAGGTTCCTCATGCAGAACAGCTTAAACCAATGACTCAGTACACATCTGATCAGCTGACATTACCCTGTTCATGGATGATAATAAACTACGTTATTGCATATTGCATTCTGTTTTCTATCCCTGTTGTAAAAGCATATATTGACAATAATTATTTGTATCAGAATTCGGATGCTCCATGTTTAGCATTATTCTTGATTAGTTGTATCTTTCTGTTGATCGGGCTGTTTTATGAAATGCGATTTTTGTATCGCTGTTGGGATGTAATTCAGGATGGATACGCCTGGGTTACGCCCAATAAAGCAATTCAATTCCTGTATTTCCCCATTCTGCTGTTCATTCCCATTGTTAATCTTTACTGGCTTTATGTTTGCCTGTTTGGTTTGAACAAATGTTTAAATGAATATATCTATCGTTATGAGCTTAATGTCAGTTCGTGTCCCACCGCCGCAATGACGCTAACCTGCATTGCATACAGCATTCCATTTTTAAATCTGGTTTTGCCGATTCTCTTTTTGCCACTTGCCATGATTTCCGTAATGCGAACTGCGCGTGACATTCAAATGATAAAAATGCAGCTTATAAACTCATAGCAATGTGAGTTATTCCCAATTAATAACCGCTTGATAGCCAGTTGCCCGATTTGGTTATTTGACAGCAATAGATCTCGTTGACAGACTGGAACAAAAATGGATAAAAAAATAACGAACGCAAACGTCTCAAATTATTATCGTTTGCATTCGCCATTCTCAGAGAAATAATATCTCTTTATGCGTTCCATTCCAGGTTGAAAACCTGCATTCTCACAGAACGCTCATTTTGGTAATAACAATATCCTGTTCCGGAGCGTACTCAAATTCTTCTTTTTCCGCGGTTGGCGTCTGATTGATTGCTTCCAGAACGTTGAGTCCGTCTGTTACAATGCCAAAGACGCAGTATCCGCATGTTTCCGGCGTTTTATCCCCATCTTGTCTGGCGTCCAAACCGGAATTGTCGTTCATGTTGATAAAAAACTGAACGGAATCCGACTCAATCTCGTCTGGCGCGCGCAGCATGGAAACCGTCCACTTTTTATTTGAATTCTCGCTGGTCGCCTCGTTAGGAATTCTTTTAGTGGCATCGTCAGCAGCGCCGCCATCGACAGCTTCCGGATTTTCTGTAGTCAGATTAATGCACCCAAAGAGAATCATGAAATTGTTTCTGACTTCCTGAACAATCGAATTGTCATAGACGCCGCTATTGACGTTTTCCAGAAACTGTGCAACGGTTTGAGGCGCTTTATCCGGCTGGAGAGTAATGACAAAATCCCCCATGCTTGTTTCGACCTTAACCTTCGGGGCGTTTGACGCATCCGGATTGTCAGACGTCCCGTTTTCTGTTTGGTTGCAACCTGTCAAACAAACCATCGCGACAGCAAACAGCAATACAAAAAAATTACGTTTACTCATTGTTGATCCATCCATTTAATCTGCGGCAATTCAAAGCCATATTGTTTGTTAAGCTCTAAACGAAGCGTCTCGAGTTCCTGGTAATGACTGTTAATCTGCATCAGCGCTTCAGCCCCAATCTGCTGAGTGGAATTCATCTCTTGCTGAACCTGTTCAACTTCCTGCCACATTTGTTGATATTTTTGAGGGTCAGCAACTGTTTCCGCTTCCTTCAGCAAACGCTGAGCTGTAATAATAGCGTACTGTCCCCTCCGGGTTTGTTCCAGCAATATTTTTGACGACTCAATCAATTTCTCCGCCAAGGCGTTAAGCCGCGGATCAACATTGATCGTCTTTTGAGAAGTCAGAGCGCTGATAAACGTTTGACATGCATTGACGGTTGACGTTGCTCGCGCCAACGGTTCAGCTAAAGCGTCTTCCGATTCTTTTGACGTTGCCTGATTCGTATACGCCATGGCGTCGATGAGATTATCCGTTGCCGTTTTAATCTCCATCCAACGCTGGCGCGTCGCGGTTGCTTTTTGATCCGAACAGCCGGCAAACAACACCGCCAACAACGATAGTAATAGAATAATTTGCTTTTTCATAACGACATTATAGCAAAAAACTCTTTTTGACTCCAGTTCAATTTATCAACAACTCCTCCTTATTGCCATATTTTTTCTAAAATAGCATTATACCAAATCCGTTCGACAATAAAAAAACATTCCGATTAAAAACCGGAATGTTTATGTTGATTTGTAAAATCCGAAATGAGGTTTTAACGAGCGCTGCGTTTGCGATAAAAAGCCAGTCCCGCTACTCCCAAAACGAGCAGAGCCCACGTTGACGGTTCTGGAACAGAAGCGCCGCCGTCAGCCAAAGAAAATCCTCCGCCTCCGGAACCGCCGCCCGTCAAAATCGCGCCGCCAATTCCTGAAATGATAATGTTGTCGCCAGTACCCGGCAAATCGTAATCATTGGACGAAGAACCAGGAAGAAGCGCGTCAATAAGGGAAGACGTTCTGTCGTCTGCCAAAAGCGTATCGTCTGTGTCTGTATCCAAAGACAGCAATTCGGAATCAGACGCGCGGTTAATTTGTTCTTCAATAATTTTTGCCAAAGCAATGTTGGAACCAGCTTCCGCTTTTGCTCTGTCGAGAATCGCTTGATAATTCGCTTCCGATTCTGAAAAAGAAATCGTTCTTAAAATGTTAGCTGTTTGAGAATCAGCATCGGACGTTTGCGTTTCAGAAATCTGACGCGCTGCGCCAACGTAAAAACCAAACAACTGGTTAGACATTACAACGTCTTCCGTTAACGTCAACGAATCTGTTGGATTGATATTAGTGTTATTCAGAGCAACGCCTGACGGAGATTTATCATCTGTCATGTAACGAATAGTTGTTGTCTTGCCATACAGTTCCGACAAGGTAACTATTTCTGATGATGCGCCAGCCATCGCCTGGGGATTGACCGGCAAAATCGTTACATACTCAGCATACGCTGATTCTCCGATTATCAACAACAGTAATACTGCAAAAATTTTCCTCATTTTATCGCCTGTTATTTTTATTGGCAAACTTAAATGGATGGTTTCCAAAAACAATTACAAGTTAAACTATTGCTATAGTCTGAAACCTGATATATATTATACATTGTTTTTTGAAACTTTAACGTCAAATTCCAAAAAATTTTTAAAATCCTTTGAAATTCCATTTGGACAACCTAACTTATCCTAATAATAATTATAATCTTACATTTAACAAAGTCAACAAAAATCTTTTTATTTTTTTGAAAATAGTTAAAAATTTTAGAACGCGGCAAGAAAAAAATCGTTTTTTAAGTTATTTCAAACACTTTTTTCTGATAATTTATCAGATTTATCAGCTGCTGCGCCATACAAAATGCAAAAAGCAGCAACGGTTCAAGCAGCGTCTTATATTACCTATCTTTTCTATTTTACAATTCAAACTATTGGCGATTAAACTGAATTTCATTTAACGCCCGATACTGTGGGCAGCGTTCCATGAGCTGAACGTGCGTTCCAACGTCAATAATGCGTCCTTCCTCCATCATCACAATTTTATTTGCAATTGATAGCAATGCCATATCGTGAGTTACAAAAACAGTCGTTCGCCCTTGAGCAAAGTTCATCAGGCTTTGACGAATGACAATTTCGCTCTTCAGGTCAATTTCTCTGGTTGCTTCGTCAAGAAGAAAAACTTGCGGCTGACGAATAATCGCTCTTGCCAAAGCGATGCGCTGACGCTGACCGCCGGATAACGCCGAACCGCGCGGACCAACTTTCGTCTCATAACCGTTGGACAGGTCGCGCTCGATAAATTCGTCTGCCATAGCGGCATGAGCCGCCTGACGTATTTGTTCGTCTGTTGCGCCGGGCGATCCATGAGCGATATTTTTTCGGACGGTGTCGTCAAACAAAAGCGGATTTTGGGGAACCAGAGCCAACAGTTTTCTCCAGCTTCTCAAACGCAGCTGCTTTAGATTAACGCCGTCAATTAGAACTTCGCCTGAATCCGGGTCAAGGAACCGGGGAATCATCTTTAAAAGCGTGCTTTTCCCGCAGCCGTTAAGTCCAACAAACGCGACCGTTTCGCCTCGGTTTATGGTCAAATTGACGTCTTTTAAAATCGGAACTCCAGGCGTATAAGAGAAGTTCAGATTTCGGAACTCAATCGACCCGTTAAACGAAGCGATTTCTTGCGGATGTTCTGTTTGCTGAATTTTTAGCGGTTGATCGATTTTTTCATAAATTCTGTCTGCGGCAGCGCAAGCGTTTTGTAAAGAAGTAAAGATATCCGCCATTTTTCTTGCCGGGTCTGCCGCGCCAACCAAAAATGCAAAAAACAACAGCAATTGCGTCGGTTCCAAGGGCGTGTACGCCATTCGAATTCCAAACAGGTGCGTCGCGCCGGTAAGGGTCAAATGAGCGCCCAAAATAATCGCGATAGAAACAATAACCAGACTAATTAATTCCGTCAACGGCTGATTGAGACTGTCGTACATGGCGATTTTCATGGCTTTACGAAGAAAGTTTTTACAATTCTGAAAGAATTGATGTCTTTCGAATCTTTCCATCGTGAACGCCTGAATAACTTCCATTCCAGAAAACGTTTCGTCCAGAGAACGGTAAATTTGCGCCATTTCCTCCATCGCTTTTCTGTTGCTTCTTTTCAGCGCTTTCGCCAGCCAGGAAATAGCCAACCCCGCCACAGGCAAAATAATAAAGCAAGCCAGCAACAGTCGCCACGACACAAACGCCGCGCCCAAGATACAAAAAAGCAGCTTGGCGGGTTCGCGAACCAGCTTTCCAAACAAAATTGTCAGTCCAGTCGACACCGCGCTGACGTCGTTGGTAAATCGACTCATTAAATCAGCGGCGCCGCCATTGAGAAACGCGGACTGATCCATCTGCAAAGCGCGAACGAAAAACGTCTTTCTCAGTTCAAGCGTTGTCCGCTGCGTTATTCTGGCAACAAGCAGATTTTGACTTATAAGAAAAATCCCTTTTATCAAAGAACCGACAACTATCACGCCGGCTAAAACTATAGACATCTTAAACGGGCTGTCCGGAAGCCATTTTTTTATTGCGGGAGAAAAATATTCTCTCCACGCCAGCTTGTTTTTTTGACTGTCCAGTTCAAGCGTCAGACTTTTTATTTCTTTGTCGTTTAGAGGCTTTTTTTCCGACTCCAGAGCGTTTATTTTCCCCTGAAGATTTGCTATTGATTCGTTACAGGTTTCGATCTCGCTGTCGATCCACTGATGCATGGAACGACCCTTGACCAAAACTTCAATAAACGGATAGATCGGAGCAATATTCCCTCCCCACATCAATCCAATGCCAAACGCGCAAACAATGGATAGAATGATTGTCCATTTAAAATTCAAAGCGATTTTGACAATACGCAGAAAATTGTGCATGGGGAAGTAGGCAGTAGGGAATAGCTTTTAGCTCCTAGCTTTGTGATTTTGGATATCAGCTTTAAAAATTAACTTTGAGAACCACAAAAAACCAAGCTACTAGCTAGCGGCTAATAGCTAGTAGCTTGCTAATTGCTAATTCAACTTATTCTGTTTTACGCCGCCGCGCTGTCGTCTGACGATTCCTGTTCCAAATCGCCCATATTGACTTTCAAAGAGGGCTGAGTGCGCGCCTGGACAATGCCTCTTGTGCTGACAGACAGCATTTCGTAAAGAAGAGCTTCTTCCCCTTGATTAAACTGGGTGCGAAGCGTTTCCAACGTCTCTTTCCAGGACAAACCCTGTCGATACACAACGTTGTAAGCGTCTTTGAATCGGGCGATTTGGGCAGATGTAAAACCGCTGCGGCGAAGTCCGACGCGGTTAATCCCGACAACGCGAGAGGTTAAACCGTCTACGGTTACAAACGGAGGGACGTCTTTGGTGATGTGCGACTGCCCGCCCACCATCGCGTACGAACCAATCGAACAAAACTGATGAACGGCAACGCCGCCGGAAACGAACGCGCGGTTTCCAATGTGAACGTGTCCGCCAAACATGACGTTGTTGGCGACAATGTTATTGTTCCCGATAACGCAGTCGTGAGCAATATGAGAGTTCACCATAAAAAAGTTGCCGTTGCCAATTTCCGTAAAGCCGTCTTCTTTGATGGAGCGCTGAACGGTGCAGAATTCCCGGAATGTATTATTGGAACCGATGTGAACTTTTCCAGGAGGGCCCGGCGGGCAGACGTGCTGTCCAATGCCGCCGATTACTGCATTTTCAAAAACTTTGCAGTTCGGTCCCATATATACGCCGCTTTTGATGGAAACGCGAGCGGCAATCTCGCAGCCGGATTCAATGACTGTATCGGATTCGATTACGCAAAATGGTCCAATTATTACGTCTTCTGCAATCTTTGCAGAAGGATCTACAATTGCTGATGGATGAATGTTCACGGACGATTCCTTTCGCCGAATACCAGTATAATTGATTTTGTTAAATACTCCTTAATTAAATAGAGAACGTTTCCCTATCGTCAAAACAAAATCGATACGTTATTCTATAATATTTTAGCGATTTATGCAAGGGCAATTTTATGCTTTTGCTTCCAAACACGGTTCTACATGAACAGTTGTATCAACAATTTCAGAAAAATTGTTTCTCAATTCACCCTGAATTTTATGTGAAAGAACATGAGCGTCTCGAACCTTCATATTCGGATCGACCTGGATGTGCAAATCGACGCCATAAAGAGACGCTCCCAGAGGACGAGTTCGAATTTTATGAACTCCCTGCACGCCGTCAATGGAAAGAACTGCGTTGTTTATCTTGTCTGTTAAGTCTGCTCCGCCCGACGCGTCCAGCAAACTGTTAAAAGTAGGGCGAATTATCAGAAACGCAGTATAGATAATCATCAAACCAACGACGATTGTTCCAATTGGATCGAGAAAAGCATATTTTTCTCCCAAAACCAACGTCGCTCCAACGGCAAGAGCCGCGGGAATGGAACTCAAGGCATCGGAACGATGATGCCATGCATTGGCAACCGTTGCGGTCGAATGAGCTTTCTTTCCTGCCGAGGCAGTAATATGAAAAAGCCATTCTTTAAGAAGAATGGAAAAAATCGCCGCAGACAAAGCCCAAACATTAGGAAGAGCCGTGGTTTCATGATTGCCGAAAATCATGTCATAAAGGCTCATAATCGCATTGGATATAAGCTCGTATCCAACAATTCCCAGCGCTGAACCAATCAACAGCGTTATGAGCGTTTCCAGTTTGGCGTGTCCGTACGGGTGTTCTGTATCCGCCGGCTGATCCCAGTATCGGCTCCCGACAAGAACCGCGACGTCCGTTGCCAAATCCGACATGCTGTGAACGGCGTCTGCGATAAGAACCTGAGAATGTCCAAACACGCCTGCTAAAAACTTGGTTAGCGCCAATAAAATATTCGAAAAGAAACCAATCCAGGTTACTCTCTGAATAATAGCAGAATTGGTTTGAACGTCAGAACTGTTTTCGATTGTCATATCAGTCCTTTACCAATCACGAATTTCTGGAAGCGGCAATAAGCTTGTCTGCGCCGGAATCCAACAGACGCTGTGCAACGCGCCGACCGAGTTCTTTTGCGCTTTGAGCGTCCGCGCAGTCCGTATGCTCCAACGTTTTTGAACCGTCTGCAGCAATTACGCGCCCGGTAAGTTCAATTTGAACGCCTTGAGAATTATAGCCTTCCAGAATACGAGTCATACAGCCAACCGGCGCCAGACATCCCGCTTCCAAAACCGCCAAAAGCGTGCGTTCTGCAACCGTAGAAGCAAAAACTTCCGGAGAATTCAACTGTCCAACCGCAGCCAGCGTCGATTCGTCGCCAGCGCGGCATTCCAGAGCCAACGCGCCCTGTCCTGCGGCTGGCATGAGCTGAGTCAATGGAATCACCTGAGCAATCCGGTCGTCAAACCCCATTCGGCGAAGTCCCGCTTCCGCCAGAATAATAGCGTCAAATGGGGCTGACGGCGTTGCTCCGCTTTCCGGGCGGATTTTATTCAATCTCGTTTGAAGATTGCCGCGAATGGACTGAACGTTCCATTTGGGATTGATCGCCAACAGCTGCGCCTTTCGGCGAAGCGACCCCGTGCCGACAACAGCGTCGTCTGGAAGCTCGTCCAGACTTTTGTAATAAGGACTAACCAGACAATCCGCCGTTGGAGCGCGAGGCGGAACCGCCGCCAAAACAAGCCCCGGCGCCTGCATGGTCGGCAAGTCTTTCATGCTGTGAACTGCAACGTCGGCGCGGTTGTCTAAAAGAGCTTTTTGAACCTCTTTGGTAAAGACGCCCTGAGTTCCTATGGATTCTATCGGTCCAGACTGATTTACGTCGCCGTGAGTTGTAACGTAAACCATTTCGACTTTATAATCTAAACGCTCCAACTGCGAAGCAACCCAGTCAGCCTGCCATTTTGCCAAAGCGCTCTGCCGGGTTGCAATACGTATCGTACTCATTGGACGTTTTCTGTGTTGGATTGCGAATCTGTCGATTCGTCCGTCGGCGCTGTAGAATCCGGTTGCGGCTGACTGTCAGACGATTGAACGGCGTTGGAATCGCTGTTTTGTTCTTTTGAAGATTCTGGCGAGGTCTTTGGCGTATTATTCCCCGAACCGGGCGTCGATTTCTGTTCTGTTGAAACGGTCTTTGGAATTGGAATGCCCTGTTCCCACGCCTGGAGAGCTAACGCCGCGCACTTCCAGGACTGATTTTCCTGCCAAACGCCGCGCGCAATAACGCCTTTATTTAATTGATTCAGTTCCGTAAGAATTGACTGAGCCGCCTTTTTATCGGCAAACCAGTCTGCCTGCTTTTCCAACGAATTGGGCAGCGAAGCCCAAAACGTCAGCCGACGTCCGTTTGGATCTTCCGAATGAGGCGTGAACGAGGCGGTAAAGTCCGACAATTCCATAGCCAATTCCGTATCCAATACGCAGGAAATAACGTCTACTTCCATTTTAAGAAGCAGTGGAATTGCTTGCAAAACTTTACCGCCAAAATCCATAAAGACAAATTTGTCTGCATTCTTCGCCAGGCGAACAAAACGTCTGTAGAAAGGCGTCAAATCTGTAAAGTTGCGAACGGCTTCTTTATCCCAGCCTTTTTCGTAACTGGACAACGGATCATAGAGACACAAACCGTCTAACGGACTGTCTATCCACGGCTGAAGAGTTTTCTCAAAACGAACCAGCAAGTCGTCGTAGTCTTCTGTGGAGTCGTCCTCCAGCAAACTTTGCAGCATCAGCCATGGCGACAGCGGAACGATTCCCAGCGTAAACTGTGACGTTATATCGCAAAACAGTTCAAGCGTTTGAGCAAAATTGTCGTCAGACAAATCAATCGGTTCAGAAACCTGATTGCAATATCCCTGTTCCGGATTGCGGCCGTCAATTACCAAAATATCAGACGGATAACGCTGATACAAACGTTCCAGAACGTCCCACTGTTCTTTTTGAACTGATGGTGCAGCTGTAAAAGAACGCGGCAAACGATCTGGCGTTTCGTTATATATTGTAGTAATAACGCGATTTCTACCCGTCATCGGCAATTTGCCGGCAGGGTAGTAATACGATATAAAATCAGTTTGTATTTCTGTTGAACTATCTGACGTATCCATGTCGAATAAAACGGGACGATTGAATCTGCAATCGTCCCTCGTAAATACACAGGCAGGGGGCGGG
>JAZMZV010000013.1:0-2776 GCA_045586185.1 Thermoguttaceae bacterium
AACTTATGTATAACAGTAAGACCTTTAGGTGTGGGATCAAATACATCAGAATTATAATTGACGCGCTAAATCCGATTCTGTCCTCGCCCCTATTGGGGCGAGGACAGAATCGGTGGGGATGCGTTTTGAAGGAGATTAGTCCCCCAGATAAATCTGGGGGCTACGATTTTTGAATAGTTTTTTCTTACCCACGTCTAAAGACGTGGGGATAAATACTGATAAATCTGGAAACTTTAAGGCTTTATTCTTTTCTTTGCAACTCAATTCTTACCCCCTTTCTCTGTAAAATCTTACGGTCAATCTTGACAAAAATTTTAAAAAGGGTAAAATACCGCTCTAAATGTTGCGACAGGCTGCGAGGCGAGAGCGTCTTCTCTCGTCTCGGTAAAAGGGAACCCGGTGCAAGTCCGGGACGGACCCCGCCGCTGTAAACGCATTCCAAATATAACGTTTGGAGGCTTTGAGTCAATCAAATGGTCATTCCGAAAGTTGCAGTTTAACGCTGCCGATAATCAGGGAGAAGACCGACTCAAACGCGCGTAAGTCAGAAGACCTAACCTGCCGTATTTGTTTGTTGTCCGCGTGGGATTCGGACTGGATTCAAAAGGAGACTGTTATGTCCTACAGAAATTTCTTTTTGCTGGTATTTCTTGTAAATACAGCCGCGTTTGCTCAGGCAAACGTCGTTACCTTCGAGCCGACGGATACGGATCCGGAGGTTACAATCTACAATCTGGATTCGGGAGACGTTCAGGTCGTTAACTTGAAATCGTATCTCTCTACAACTCCGGCAAACATGGTCTATTACGACCCGAGAACCATTTATCCAAACGCTTTAACCATGACCGGCATGGTTACGGGAAATCAAAACGCCATTTTGACGACCGACACGTACGCTTACGACTACGGGACGTACGTCTACAACGGCTGGTACGGCTGGTCTGTTTCCAAGCAGAACATGGCATGGAATCCCAACTGGTCTGCAGACGAAAAGTCAGCCGCTGCATACGGTTACGGCACGTACGAACTGGCGGCAGCGCCGGGATTGGGCGTTGATTCAGACGCTTACGCGGTTTGCTACGTTGACATTTACAACACCGCGGGATATTCCACGCTGGACTTCGCCACCCCGTCTGATCTGGAAAAGATTTTCGTTACCAATACAACGCTGACGGCGGCGAATATCGCGGTCGGGAATACGTTCTCAACGGCGTTCAACCAGGAAGGCGACCACTTTACCCTTACTATTAAAGGGTTTACGCTTGACAGCGAATACAATCACGTCTACAGCCCAGACATGTCCGTTGACGTCCCGCTGGCTGTTTTTGCAGACGGCGAGTTGACCCTGCTGGACTCTTGGCAAGAAGTTGACCTGTCGGCGTTTACCGGCGTTGACGGCTTGGATTTCTACCTGGTAACCAGCGACGTCAGTCAGTACGGTCCTAACACGCCATACTATTTCGCAATCGATAACCTGACGTTCGCTTCCCCCGAATCGGGCGATGGATCCGGCGTTCCGGAACCGTCAACGTGGGCGCTGCTCGTTCTCGGAATGGCGGGAATGACGGCTTACAGCCGCAAATTTTCCCTTAAGAAATAAAAAAATCGGGCAATCATCGGTAAAATCCGATTTATGTTGTATAATAATATAGTGGTAAGTTGTAAGTGGTAAGTCGTAAGGACGCAATGCGCGCTCCCACTAACCACTTACCACTAATCACTTACCACTTGAGTTCACTTTCCTAAAGAACCTAAGCCCCATATACAACATGCCCAAGACTTCCCCTAAACCGATGCCGCCCGCCATGATTTTGTGCGGCGGCAAAGGAACGCGACTCCGAGACGTTTCCGAAATCCTGCCTAAACCGATGGTTCCCATTGGGGAGCAGCCGATTGTCTGGCATATCATGCGAACCTACGCTGCGTTCGGTGTGAATCGGTTTATTCTCTGCTTAGGCTATAAAAAAGAGGAATTCATCGACTACTTCCTCAATTTCCACGCTCACGCGACTGACATTACCGTCCGGCTGGGCGACAAGGGGAAAGTAACTTATCATAACAACTATACGGAGGCGGACTGGGAAGTAACGCTGGCTCATACGGGAGAAGAAACCATGACCGGCGGACGCGTCCGAATCGCCAGCCGACATCTCAAGGCGACGGACTCCGATTTCTTTCTCACCTACGGCGACGGCGTCAGCGACGTCAACATTGCCGACCTGTACGCGTTTCATAAAAAGCAGAAGAAAGCGCTCACGCTGACCGCGGTACATCCGGAAGGGCGTTTTGGCGAGCTTCGCGTTTCGCCATCTGGGGAGATTGACGGCTTTACCGAAAAACCCGCTCGAACTGAGGGCGTTATCAACGGCGGGTTTATGGTTCTCAAAAAGGGCTTTATTGAGCAGTACATCAGCCCGGATCACGACTGCTTTTTTGAACAGGAGCCGCTGCGTCTGGCGGTTGAGGACAACCAGTGCGCCGCATTCGAGCATCCCGGGTTCTGGCAGTGCATGGACACGCCCCGGGAATATCAGCTGCTCAACGATTTATGGAAGGCTGGCAAAGCCCCGTGGACAAAATACTGGAAGTAACCCGCCATGTTCAACGACATTTACAAAAATCGACGTGTTTTTCTCACCGGCGACACCGGATTCAAAGGGTCGTGGCTTCGGCTGTGGCTGGAGTCCATGGGCGCAGACGTCTGCGGGTATTCCCTCGCGCCCAACACGCAGCCCAATCATTTTGAACTGCTGGGATATAAACGTAACAAATTCAA
>JAZMZV010000014.1:0-14129 GCA_045586185.1 Thermoguttaceae bacterium
CTCTACAAGGGCAACATCATGATCAACAGCCGCAAGAGCCCGTTCAGCCTGTACGACGAAGGCATCGCCACGATGGAAGGCTCCGACGCCTACAACCAGACGGACGCCGAAGGCTTTATCCGCATCATGGGCTTGCCAGGCCGCGTTCAGGCGAAGGTTACGCCGAGAATCTAAGGCAACAGTCCGTTTGAAGTTTTGACAATTTCAGAACGTCAAAAATAATACGAAACAACCGGGAGCGACAATTCTCGGTTGTTTTTGTTATAAAGTCTCTTTAACCGTAACGACGTAAAAAACGGCGTCTTTTTTAATCGATAGCGGCTTCCAGAATCTTTTTTTTGTGGTACAATCGTATTTATGAATATGACAAAACAGAAATCCGAGTTGAGAAAAGAATGTCTGCGCCGCCGTCAGGAATTGGGCGAAAACGCTCGAGAGGAAAAGAGCGCCAGTATCGTTCGACGCGTCGAGGAAGACCCTGACTGGAAAGCGGCAAAAGTCGTCTGCGTTTACGTCTGGTTTAAAGACGAGGTGCAGACGGACGCTCTGATTCAGTCCGCCTGGCAGGACGGCAAAACCGTTTGCGTCCCGCGATGCGGCAAAGACGGCGAAGACAAAATCGTCTTGCATGAAATCCGCTCTTTTGACGACCTGGCGCCAGGCGCGTACGGAATTCGAGAGCCGATTCCAGACTCAACCCGCGTCGTTGCGATTGCGGACGTCGACGCGTTTATCGTTCCCGGCGTGGCATTCGACCGACAGGGAAATCGGCTGGGCTGGGGCGGCGGATTCTACGACTGGACGCTCAGCCGCGCTAACGGTGCGAAAAAAATCGCCCTGGCGTTCTCCTGTCAGATTGTCGACATTCTGCCAACGGAACCGCAAGACATCAAAATGGATAAAGTCGTCTGTGAGGATTAGCCCAAAGAAATATGGTTCTTCCAGAAAAACCGTACCTGAGAAGCCGTTAGCTATTAGCCGCTAGCTATTAGCTTTGGCATTTGAAACTCTAAGCTGATAGCTTATAAAGACAGAGGCTTACATCAAAAGCTAGCAGCTAGAGGCTAGTAGCTAAAAGCTGTCTAACAACAATAGGAACGCAGTTACCGGCTGAGACGAATTTTTTCTCGTCCCGGTCGTTGACAAAACAGTCAATCAGGATTATAATAAAATAAGTTGTAAATTGTGAATGCGGCGTCGGATAAACAGCAACGCCGCGGTTTGCCCAATTCCCCCGAATCGCATTTTTCAATCATCGTTCATGTCGTCGCGTCAATGGTACATTCAGTATAACGACTCCGTAGCTGGACCGTTCACATCGTCCCAGCTGCGAAGGATGGCGGAACGCTCCCAGATAACGCCGGACGTCAAAGTTCGCGTTGGCGAGAACGGAAAATGGCGATCGGCCTCGTCGGTGAAAGGGCTTGTTATAAACGACACGCCGACAAGCGATTCCATGTCGAGCGAACTGTCGTCGGAAGAAATTCCTGTTACAGCGCCCAATCACGATTCAAACGGATCAAGCGAGTTGTCGTCAGAATCCATTGACGCGTCCACATCGTCTTTTGGAGAAATGGCGTCCGTCGCTCCGCCTCTTCCCGGGGAAGTTCCACCTCATGGAGAAGTTCCTCCTCCTGTGGAAATTCCGATTCGGGGCGAAGTTCCTCCTCCGTTTACCCCCGGTGAAATGCCGTCTCCGCCGCCTCCAATTGAGGGCTCGGGTCTGGGCTGGTCGTTGTCGTCGTCAGGGCGTACAAACCGAAAAAGACGGTCGCAAGACGCTGTTCCCGCTTTGATTCAAACCCTTATCGGTTCAGACGAACAGGTTTTATACTCTGCTCATCCGGCGTTTACCGTTCTGCTCATTCAGAGCGGGCTGACCTTGGTGTTGTATCTGCTTTTTGGATTGATCCCCGCCGGTTTGATGATTGGCAACGAAGCCCCTGGGTTGGGTTCTATTTATCTGTTTTGTTCAACGCTCTTTTTACTTGGCGCGTTGGCAGTTCATTTTTTAAGATGGATTCGCTCAAGTTACGTTATCACAACAGAACGAACGTTTGTTAAAAGCGGAATCTTTTCCGTTGAAGTTGGCTACGTTTACAACGCCAATATTCAGATGCTTAAAATCCGTACAGGGTTTATTGATAAAATACTGCATTTAAATACGATAGAACTTCGCACCTCTGCCGGTTCGTTGTCTTTGCGTTGGACTCCGCTGACAGAAGTTTTGCAGTTCTACCGGAAATAAGCGTTTGTCAGTACAAGCGATTATTATCACAAGTCCTAACCTTCTGCTTCGTCCTATGAAACGAATTTTCACATTGCTTTCCGTCTGCGCTGTTTTGGCGGGAACGTACTTTGTTATGGCTGACGACAACCCGGCTGAAGATAACGAACCGGTTGTAACAGATCCGTCCAAACAGCCTATCACGCCGGAATTGTCGCCGTGGGAACAGCGCGCGGCGGAACGTCCAAAGCGTCTTTGGGCGGAATCCTTCCTCTGGTGCGAAGCCCCGAAAATCGAGGTGGAATCCTGGTACAGCAACGAACCCAAGCCCGGTTACGAGAAGAAGTACATTCTCCTGGAAGTTTGGGCGACGTGGTGCCCGCCGTGCCGCAGAACGCTGCCGATGCTCAACCACTGGCAGGAAAAGTTCGGCGACGAGCTGCAGGTTATTGCCATTTGCGAAACCGGCGCCAAGGAAATCGACAATCTGGTCGGAGACGTCAAGGGCAAAGACCTCAAATTCGCCGTTGGCATCGACCTTCAAAAGAGAACCTACAAGGCGCTGGGCGTTTTTGGAATTCCACACGCGGTTATTATTGAGCCGCAATACGGCTGCGTCATTTGGGAAGGCATGCCCAATCAGCCCGGACACGAACTGACAGATCAGACCATCGAGAAGATTCTCGCTGTCGGGCGAAAACTTCGCGCCAAGCAGGTTTCTGAACCGGAATCAAAGTAAAAACGAGCGTAAAAACAAACAATGGGTGAACGCAATTTGTCAGATCAAATAAACAGTTCGTCAGAGAAACAGACAGACGAGCTGGCGCAGATCGAAATGCGTTCTCTCAATGGTTCTTTGCCGCCGGACGCGCGCTATGTTTGCTGGAACAGCTTTTTGTGGGGATTGGGCAACACGCTCGTCTCGACAACGCTGATTATCTACATCGTCTTTGGTCTGGTTGACCGTTCCAGCTTCTCTTGGCTGTTTCTGACAACCGCCGTTTTAGCCGCATCGCCGAGAATCCTGGGCGTCATGAGAGCGTTCGCTCCGAAAATGCTGGGCGGAAAACGCTGCATGACGCAAAAGGCGGCGGGATACCTGACCCTTTCCGGTCTGACATTGAGTCTGATTCCGATTCTCGTTCAGCTGGAAGGGCGGACGTCTGTTACAGCGTTGATTATCGGGATGATTCTGCTCTGGGGAATACATCACTTGAATCAGTACATTGGCACGATTGCCATCAACTGCTGGATTGGCGGACATGTTTCAGACGACGTCCGAGGGCAATTTTACGCCGCAAAAAACCGTTACGAGCTGGCGGGCGCGATTCTGGCTTCCGCGCTGGCGTTTTACTTAAAAGACGTTACATTTCCCATCGACCGGCTTCTGTTTTGGGCGTGGACGGGCGCAGCGCTAATTATTCTGTCCAACATTCCACTGCTGTTTTGCTCTCGGGACGTTGGAACGTTCGAGCGTCAGCCGGACAGTCAGTTGGAAAAGAAGTCGGATAAACCGTCAACGCTGTCGACGCTGATCTCGCCGCTGCAGTTCAAGACGTTTGTGCTGTTTTTGCTCTACGGCATCGCGTTCAGCTTTACCAACGGGCTGACGCAAACGTCTCAATACCAGTATTCCATTCACGGCTTGCATATCAGTTACGAGTTCAGTCTTTTGCTAATCGCGATAAGCCGAATCGGTCAATGGGCGATCTCGTGGTTTATCGGTCGCTGGTCGGATTTGAATCTGCGGTCAACGATGATGATTTCACAATTCATCGTCGCCGTCGGTCTGCTCTTTTTAGGCGTCGCGAACGAGAGTTTCTACTACGTCCCGATTTATCTCAGCTGGATTTGCTGGACGGGCTACGCGGGTTTGAACGTTGGCGTCCCGAAACATCTCCACAGACTGTCCTACGAAAACGGCGCCCGCGCCGCGACGTTTTCTCTGTACTACGCCGTCGGCGGAATCGCGTTTTCTTTCAGTTTGATTCTGTCCGGCGCCGTCTTGGATTTCCTGAGCTTTTCGTTCGATTTGGAAAACGTAACATTTTACGGAATTCCCCTCTTTGCGCTGATCCTGATTGCTGGCGCGTTTTTACGATTGCTTCTCGTCCCGCTGTTGGGATTTGCGGTTAGAGTGAAGCCCCAAAAAACGCCAGAAAATAATTAGCTATTAGCTGCTAGCTCCTAGCTGTTAGCTATTTTATCAAAAGCTAAAGGCTAGTAGCTAAAAGCTAGCAGCTCCTCTACTCTCCCCTATTGCAAAAAATTAAAATTTCGTTATATTATTCCAAATAAAATATAATATTTCGCGGTTCGGGGGGAACGCGCGTCTTTTTAGACGGATTTGGAAAGACGGATTTGGAATCCAGACGTTCCTTCCACGCTCAATTTCCTTTTTGAATTCACAGGAGAATACTCAATGGCGAAAGCTAAAGCCGCCAAAAAACCGGCGTACAAGGTTGCTGATATTAAACTTGCCGACTGGGGTCGCAAAGAAATCATCCTCGCTGAAAAAGAAATGCCAGGTCTGATGGCTATGCGTAAAAAGTACGGACCGAAAAAGCCGCTCAAGGGAGCGCGCATTGCCGGCTGTCTGCACATGACAATTCAAACCGCCGTTCTGATTGAAACGCTGGTCGAGCTGGGCGCTGAAGTTCAATGGTCGTCCTGCAACAAGTTCTCAACGCAGGATCACGCAGCTGCCGCTATCGCCGCAGCAGGCGTTCCCGTCTACGCATGGAAGGGCGAAACGGACGCCGATTACGACTGGTGCATCGAGCAGACGCTGTACTTCAAAGACGGTCAGCCGCTGAACATGATTCTCGACGACGGCGGCGACTTGACGCTCATGATTCACAAAAAGTATCCGGAACTGGCAAAGGGAATTCGCGGAATTACCGAAGAAACGACCACAGGCGTTCACCGTCTTTATCAGATGGAGGCCAAAGGCGAGTTGCTCATCCCCGCCATTAACGTCAACGACTCCGTTACAAAGAGCAAGTTCGACAACCTCTACGGCTGCCGCGAATCGCTGGCGGACGGCATCAAACGCGCTACCGACATCATGATTGCCGGCAAGACCGTTGTCGTTGCTGGTTACGGCGACGTCGGCAAGGGCTGCGCCCAGTCCATGAAATCCTACGGCGCGAAAGTCCTCATTACGGAAATCGACCCCATCTGCGCTCTTCAGGCGGCGATGGAAGGCTACGAAGTTGTAACAATGGAAACCGCCTGCACTCGCGGCAACATCTTCGTTACGACCACCGGATGCTGTGACATCATCATGGTCAAGCACATGGAAAAGATGCCGCAGGACGCTATCGTCTGCAACATCGGGCATTTTGACTGCGAAATTGACGTCGCCGGGCTGGAAGCCTATCCCGGAATCGTCAAAACCCAGATCAAACCCCTCGTTGACCGTTACACGTTCCCGGACGGGCACTCCATCCTCTTGCTGGCGGAAGGCCGACTGGTCAACCTCGGCTGCGCGACTGGGCACCCCTCCTTCGTCATGTCCAACTCCTTCACCAACCAGACGCTGGCGCAAGTCGCCCTCTGGACGGAACCGGAAAAATACCCGCTCGGCGTTCACGTTCTGCCCAAAAAGTTGGACGAAGAAGTCGCTCGCCTTCACCTGGACGCTGTCGGCGCGAAGCTGTCCAAGCTGACCCAGAAACAAGCGGACTACCTCGGAATCTCGAAGAACGGCCCGTTCAAGCCGGATTACTACCGCTACTAATAAGTAGTTTATAAGACAAACAAAAACGCGAGCTGTTCAGAAAACAGTTCGCGTTTTTTTGTTTAGTTGCGAGTTGCGAGTTACGAGTTGCGAGTTGCGAAAGGATGATGTGAGACGCTTGAATGCAACCTTTGGCATTTAGAATTTGTCCCCACAGCTTCAGCTGTGGGAAAAATTTTAAATCAAAAAAACGTAGCCCACGCCTTTAGGCGTGGGATCCAAAACGAAATAAATAAATATGACGCACGAATTCCACTCCCTTCCCCGCTCCGAATGGAGCGGGGAAGGGAGTGGAGGGGAAGCGTTTGGGGAGAGCGTCTTTTTTAATCCCCCAGATAAATCTGGGGGCTACGATATTTGAATAAATTTTATTCCCCACGTCTAAAGACGTGGGGACAGGAACAGATAAGTCTGGGGGCTACGAAAAGAACTCAAGATTCTTTCGTCTGTTTCGTTCTTTTCGTGTATTTCGTGTTAAAAAAACTGTTGGGTTATCTGGCTACTCGCAACTTAATTATTTGCCGTCAAAGACGAGTTGGAGTTCTTCGCACAGCTTCTTGCGGTCGCCGCCCTGTTCGATGGAAACGAATCCGCTGTATCCAACGTCTTCCAGAGCCTGGCGAACCACCGGCCAGTTGATCGACGCATCGCGGAACGAGCACCATTTGCCGTCGTGTCCGTTTGGATTGAGTTTGAAGCCCTTGATGTGCAGCTTGACAATCGTCGAGCCGAGTGCTTTGACCCATTCTTCCGTCGGGGCGTAACGAACGTGATTGCCCATGTCGTAGTACGAACGGAACCATTTGTTGTCAACCGTCTTGACGAAGTTGGCGAAGACGTCCGGCATGCACCAGAGGTTGTTCCAGACGTTTTCAAAGCCGATGATGACGTTGTTCTTTTCCGCAACGGGGATCAGCGTTTCCAACGCGCGGCGGGTTTGTTCCATGGCGTAGTTCTGCAACTTGATGTATTCCGCATACGGCGCGTTGTCGCCCTCGGCAACCTTGGTAACGACGTTCGTCTTTTCGTCAAATTCGTACTTGAATTCCCACGGCTTGGGCATCATTCCGCCAACGCGAGCCGGAACCCACAGCAGGGTGTCCGCGCCGTAAGCCGCTGCGATTTCCAGGCACTTGGCAACGTCAGCAACCTGCTTTTTAAAATCGTCTTCGTCGGTCGTCTGGAGGTTCGACCAGCCGTAAATCGTCGAGTGGATTCTGAAATCGATGGACTCCGCAAACTTGCGCTGCTTTTCAGCGGCTTCGATTGTGCTCTTGTCAGAATAGACCCAGGTTTCAACGCCGTCGTAACCCATCTTTTTGAGTTCTTCCATGTATGCGAAGTTGCTCGGATCGGCGATGTCGGCTTTTTTCAAAACGGTTTTGAATGTTTTTTTCTGTGCAAACGACAGTGATGGAATGGCAGTGCACGCTGCCGCCACGGCAGCGCAGGAAAGGAATTCACGTCTGCGCATAATAGTTGTCTCCTATCAATAAAAACTGATTTGTATAAATGCGAAATCGACAAAAGCCGCTATCGCACGTTGGGCGTTTTCCCATGAACGAGAAATTCTGAAAGAATCTGTTAAATCCTCAAAATCCCTCATTTATCTAATTTTATAAGAATCATTAATTAATTGCAATAGGGGGGTGAACAAAATTTTCTGACGGCAAACAAGCCGACAAATCAGGCGTCAAAACGGCAAAAAAACAGCGAGACGACGAGTCTCGCTGCTCAAGAGAGAGGAAGTATTCAAGCGATTGACGCTCAAATGTTAAATGTCTCAGGCTTCTCCATGGAAAACTTTGATTTTATGCCACGCTTCTTTCGGCGTTTCAGCCGGCTGGAACAAGTCGAGGTCTTCGTCGGCGGCAAGCCCCATGTCGACAACGTACTGAAGGTCAAGGACGTTTTTCCAGTATTCGTTCCAGCCAAAGAGAATGATCGGAATCTTTTGCATCTTTCCGGTTTGACGCAGCGTAACGGCGTCAAAGAGCTCGTCCAGCGTGCCGTATCCTCCGGGGAAGACGACCAGCGCCCGGGCGCGCATGAGAAAATGCTGTTTTCGGACGGCAAAATAATGGAACTGGAAGCACAATTCCGGGGTAATGTACGCATTGGGACGCTGTTCCATGGGCAGAGAAATGTTCAGCCCAATCGACATGGCTCCCGCATCGGCGGCTCCGCGGTTAGCCGCTTCCATGATGCCGGGACCTCCGCCGGTGCAAATCATGTATCTGCGAGGCATCGTATCCTTGTTTTCTTCGGAAACGATTCTGGCGAACTCGCGCGCCATGTCGTAGAATTTCGACAGCTTGCAAACGTTTTCCGCCTGAAGGAGCTGATGTTGAATTCTTTTACTTTTAGGATTGTCCTTCACACGCTGTTTGACAATAGCCAGCTTTTTTTGCGCTTCGCTGGGTTCGATGACTCGCGTTGCGCCAAAACAGGGAATCGTCGATTCAATCTGCAATTGATTGAATTTTCGTTCCGGTTTTTCGAATTCCAGTTCCAGACGATGTCCTCTGGATTCGTAGGCGGTTAAAAAGTCAGCGTCTTTGAATGCTATTCTGTACGACGGCGATTCCATAATTCTTTGAACCGCGTCAGGCAATTGTGATGGGTTAGGCATGAGTGATCAAGTATGCAAAAGTGGTGAATTATAATATTAGCAATCAGTTATTTATTCAATTGCTGATTAATTGGTCTGGGAACTGGCGCGGGAACAGTATTTGCATCTCGAACCATGGATTCCAGCTGAGTTGCAGCGAGATCCCATTGATTGAGCAGTTGATATACGGTTTGGAATTCCGGACGCATATTCAATACTTTGTACTGTTCATTATTGGCAACGGCGCGATAATGATTGAGCGTTTGATGAACTTTGTCTTTTGGAGGAAGCGGCGAACGTTCCGGGGTAAAAAATTCCGGTGGAACGGCAAGAAACGCTTTCCACTGCTGATCCAGCAAGGGGCTCAGCTGAGCGTACGCAGCCGCTACCTGGGGTCGAAGAACTTCCAGCGACGGTCCTTGATAAACAGGTCTGGGCGCAGGCGCTTGAGCCGGCGGCGGGAGCGGCTCGCCAGGAGCATTGGGAACGCCGGAATACGCGTTGAGAGCTTTTACCAACGCCCATGCAGTCGGCGGCATTGGAGATCCAGCTGCGGCATAGTAACGATTGGTCAAGTCCTTATCGATGTTAAGAACCCCGCCATCAATTGCTGCGCCAAGGAAAACGCCGCGAGCGCGAGAGTAGGAATAGATTTCTGACGTCAGCGTCAAATCGGTTCCCGCTTCCGCCTGACGTCCAACCGGACCGGCGGCAACGGCAGCGTCAACGCCCAAGGTCAACTTGCCTTCTGTAAACTGTTCAATACTGCGTTTGGTACAAAATACAAGGACAATGTCGGTTGAGGAAACGCCCACCTGAACGCCAAAGCTTCCTTTTGCCATCGATACGAAATTCGGGTGAGACCACATCCCGCCTGGCTGACGTATCATTAAAACGCCGCGTCCATAAGCTCCGCCGACGCCAAAGCCGCCTTTAATCATATTGGGAATGATTACCAAGCCTTCAGCGCGCTTGAGCATGGACGTCGGAATCGCGTTAACCGGGATTTCCATAATCTCGTTAAGAACCTGCAAAGAATCGGCAATATCGCCAGTGGCTTTAGCCATCTCCGCTCCCGGCGGATTTTGGGGCATCTGAACCTGTACAGGAGGATAGCCTCCAGGTCCCTGCGAGAAAGCGCTGCTTAACGGCAATGCGAGTAAACAAATCGTTGTTAAAATGAATAAAATACAGAGATGACGCATAAATGTTCCTCTAATTGGAAATGACTGAAAAAAGGGAATACGTATCACAGACCCCGTTATGGTCATGTTTATTTCCTCTATTTTGACAGAAAAGCGTTCTTTTGTCAAGAGCAGTTTAGTCAACTCCAGAATAAAAAAGGCAGACAAAAAATTGCTCTTCACAAATATAAAAAAATTTGCTAGTGTTGGGAAGATAAGTGAGCGCCAATTACTCATTTTCCTCTTTGTTCCCCCATTACTCTATTTTTCAAAAATGAACCAAATGTCAATTCGCCAATTCGTATTGTTTCCAATCGCGTTATTGATTACAGTTTCAGGCGCAATTTTCACTCCGGTTTACAGTCAGACGCCGCCGCCCGCCGCTCCGGTGTTGTCGTCAGATCCAGGCGTTGGCGTTGCGCCCACGCCTTACGGTACCGCTCCGTGCAATAGCGGCGCTTTGCCGTTTCCCGGTCCGGCATTTGATCCATACGCAACATCCAACGGGTATTCTCAATCTCCGTACTCGCCCAATCCCGGGTATAATTATTATTACAACACCAATCCCGGGGCATGCAATACCCAACAGCGGCAATATGACTATCAGAGATTGATTGACGCCTGGTTGGTCAGAGTTCTTTGGATGCCTGGCGGTCAAAAAGAGAAAAAGCTGGGGTTAACTCAGCTGGAATTAAACGCGACGTTTGCTTTTCCGTTGTGTTTTGACCCCAAAAATTCTTTGAAAGTAACGCCTGGTTTCGTCTTCAACTGGTGGAACAGCGACAGCAAACAGATAATGCCCATTCCAGACGCAATTGACCCGGATTCAGGCGATCCAGATTATTATGTTTTAGAGGCGATGCAGTCCAAACGGACGTACGACGCCTACCTCGACTTTGGTTGGGCGCCCCAGCTGAGCGACTGGATTTCTGTTGATCTTGGCGTTCGCGTTGGCGTTTATTCTGACTTTCACACAGTCAGAGGAAGTTCAATCCGTCTGACTGGACACGCCATTGGCAATTTCAGAATCTCTCAAACCTGGGAAGCCAGACTTGGTATTGATTACATCAACAGAGTTCAAGATAAAATCCTGCCAGTCGTCGGCGCCGTTTGGACAAGCCCTGACGGAACAATGAAACTGGAAGCGGTGTTTCCCTATCCAAAATTTTCTCAAAAACTCCCGATCGCCGATGCAAGAAATGAATTATGGTGGTACGTTCGCGGAGAATATGGCGGGGGAACGTGGAACGTCTACACAGGTCTGGATTCGCCGTATGAAAAATTTACCAACGTCAGCTATAACGACATCCGACTGGCAATCGGTTTGGACTTCGAATTCGTAAACAATATCCACGGATTCTTTGAAGTTGGCGGCGCATTCAATCGAAAAGTCCAATACCAGCATACCGCCAAGTTCTCGCTGGGAGACTCCTTCTTCCTTTCTGGCGGACTGTACTTTTAATGCGTAATTTGTAATTCGTAATTCGTAATTGAAAAAGCCGGGATTGAAGTCCCGGCTTTTTGTTACAGATTAACAGATAGAGTTAACTCTGCCTATTCGTTTGGCGTTCCCAATTCAATCGCTTTGAAAAGGGACTCGGCAAGCAAGTTCGGATTGGCGTCTCGGAGACGATCCAAAACGCAGTGCCATTTCTGGAACATGCTGCCGTCGTTATGGTCGGGCAAATCGTCAAACGTATTGCGATACTGTTCTGCCGTGCCCTGAATTTTGCGGAAGCTCTTCAAAAAGCCGTCGACGTACGCTTCTGCCGCCTGCTTGTAATTGGGAAAGAAAAGCGATCTTTTGGTAATCGGATCGGCATAGTCGGCAATTTGGTTTTCCAGACCGCCGTCGTAATAGACGAACGTTCCCGGCTGTTCTGAAACGATAATCCGCTTGGGCATGCCGTTTTCATCCAGTTGAAGGACCTCGTCGCCGTCGTCGAAAATCGGTTTAACGACGCCGTCGGTTGAACGTCCGACAATCAGGTTGGGCGCCGCCGCCTCGCCGAGCATTTTGGCAAAGCTGACGCTGAAATCCGCCCCGATTTTTGGGTTTTTGAAATACTTCGCCGTCAAGCGGTTGGTTGCAATGCCCGGCACGTAATCGCGTTCATAAAAAGCGTTGTGAATCACAAGATTGTTAAATTCTGTTCTGGCGCCGTGATAGATCTCGATAAACCGCCGCACTTTAAGAGACGGCGGCAATTTCATACTGAGAAGGTGACACGCCAGACGGCGATTGAGGATGTAGTCTGTGTAGTTCTCCGCGCGGTTGATGCTTTCCAGCAACCCCTTGCCTTCGTTCAACAGCTCGCCGATATCCCATTTCTGAACGCGAATGATATAAACTCGTTCTTCCTGTCCGCGCAGCTTGAGCTGCATGATATACACGCTCCGGCGCGGCCTTGGTTTATCGGAAGATTCAGAATCAGACGCTGCAGAGGACGCCGTTGGATTGCGCTTAATTGGCGGCAAAACGCCAATATTGGCGTACTCAATAAGAAAGCTTTCCTGAACGTAAGTAAAGAGAATTCGCTGAGGAATGCCGTCGTTGTAACGGCGCCATTCACGCGGCGTCATCTGATCCATCATCGTATAGACCGGATCCTTGATAATCCCGCCTTCCTCGTTGATTCTGCCGCCGGGAAGCCAGTTGACTTTCAACGCGAACTCCTCGCAAAGACCCATCTGAAACTCTTCCGTTGAGAATTTGTCCACGTTGGAAATCGTCGAAACCATCGACAAAAGCCAGTCCCAGTTCTCGATGTTATCCTGTTTAAAGCGCGGATCAATCAGAGCGTTTGCGAATTCCTCGCAAAGCTGCCGGTGAGCGTCGCGAACGGCGTCTTCGTCCATTGCCGTAAAATCGAACCGCTGGAAATTTGCCGACGTAAACCCGTCTCCCGCCTTGAAGAACACAATTTCCGAATAGCCTTCGCGGTTCTTCAACGGCGAATACGTCTGAATTTCAATCAGATAATCCCGAAGCGTTTCGAAATCCAGTTCGTTAAGCCTCTCGAACGTCTCGTACGACAAAAATCGAGCGCCGGTTTGCATGTTGTAATAATAGATTCGGCGCTGTGACAGTTTAATCGTAATCTTGTTGTTGGCGACGGTTCTCTGCATGCCGTCTTTGGTTCTGGGAAGCGGCTGAATGCGCCAGGATTCTCCGCGTTCTCGAATCGCTTTTCGAATTCGCTTGTCATCGGTGTGCATGAAGAAGATTCGGAACTTCGGCAAAAGCTGCTGCATGATTTCGTCTGCCTGAAACGCCAGCTGCATGTTGTTGGGGTCAGGACGAATAATCGCAAAGAATCGACCGTCCTCGCCTTCGATGATTGTCAGCGCAACCGCATGTTCAATCACGTCGTTTTTCAGCTCCTCCGTCATAGGCGGAACGTTCTCAGCCGCCCGAAGAGAGTTAAGATAATCAATGTATTCAGCGCACTGATCGCCGTGAAGAGTAGAAGGTTCGGTAACCATAAACCGGGTGCGCGGAAAAAGCGTCATGATATGACGTTTCAGGTTCCCCTGTTCGTTCCTGGCAAGAATGCTCTCGCCCAAATACGTCAGATTGTGCCGAGCGTCAAACTCGGTATTGAACACTTTATCAGGCATGAAATCTCCTCCTTTCTACAAAACGGGTTAAACAGAATACAAGCGATATTTCAAACAGACCTGTAATATGGAATTACAGGTCTGTCCAAGAAAAACTAAATCAGCCGAATCATTTCATCCGGGAAAAACAGAGAAAGAATCGACTTGGCTTTAATGGCGCGAGGAACGTCGCCGTCTGCGCGAATGCCAATAAACGGTTCGCCGGTATCCGGCTGAAGCGAAATAATGAGCGAAACGGAGTCGTCCGTAAGCTCTTCGCATTCATGAGAAGTCAATTTCGGCTTGTCATTTTGAACGCGCTGCTGGTCCAAAATGTCATAGTAATCGTATCTCTGGGTCATGTGTGTGCCCGGACGCGTAATATAGGCTTTATGTTCGAGAAAAAACGTCTGAATCTGCTGCTTCAGAGCGCCGTCGTCAGAAACAGCAAACGGATTTTCGCCAACGAGAAGAAAGCCAGCGTTTTTGAAACCATCAGAATCAAAAGTGTATTTCATTGTGTAAGCTCAATTGTCTGTGAGGTGGGAATTAAAAAAACAGATTGAACGCCTGCGTTTTTTTGGGGGGGGCAACAATTTATGTCAATTTCTCCATTTAAATATTATTGTTAATGTACATTTTAACATTATCTGGTTGTAAAACATATCTTTTAAGATACAAAGCCCCAAAGCTGCGACTACTTTGTACGCACTTATCTCCATTATGCTTATATTTTACCCTAAATGGAAGCGCTATGCAATATGC
>JAZMZV010000015.1:0-82289 GCA_045586185.1 Thermoguttaceae bacterium
CCTACGACAAAAACGATTTCCAGACTGCCAGCGAAAGACTTGGCGGTTTAACGTTCTCCCTGCGTGTAACAGGGCGGGGCGGGGGAGACTGGACGATCAACCAGAATAACGGTCGAATCGGGATTTATCAAGGGCTTTCCAGCTTTGCCGACGTCCCGCTGATGACCATGAATACTGAGACATTCAATCAACTTCAGACCAGTTCCGATTCCGATCTGTTCTGGAACGTCAGCTGGGAAAACGCTCCTGTTGAATTCAAAGCGAAAGCCGTTCAGGCTCTGCGGGAAGTCAAATCGAAAGTCGCGGACGCTAAGTAATGCGATGTAACTGAATCGTTGTCAAACGACCATTCATAACAATATTAAACAGTAAAAAGAACAATGACGTTATCAAAAATAGCGATAGTCGGAATAGCGTGTCGATTGCCGGGGGCGCCGAACGTAGACGAATTCTGGAAGCTGGTCTGCGAAGGTCGCACTGCTATCGGTCCCGTTCCTGAATCGCGACTGAATCGAAAGCTGTTTTACGACCCTGAAAAAGGCGTCCGAAACAAAACGTATACCGATCTGGCGGCGATAATCGACTATCCCGCTGTTGACCGAACCCGAACGCCGCTTCCGCCCAACGCAGAGCAGATTTACGACCGCGTTCCGCTGACGCTGTGTGCCTCCGTCGCCGACGCGTGCCGAAACGCTGGCTGGGATCCGTTCAACTTCCCGATTCGCAACGCCGGCGTTTACTTCGGAACAACCCGCCCCGGCGACCGTTCCGAAGTTATTGGTCTTCGCACCTATTGCCCGGAAGCGTTGTACGAACTCGGGCGCGTTGAGTCGTTCAAGGCGGAATTGGAAGAAGCTCAGCGTGACGAACTGCTTTCTGAATTAAAGTCGGAATTCGTTCGCGATTTGGAAGCCAGCCAGAACAATATTACCGAAGACATGGAATCGCCGCGGGCGTCTGACGCTTGCGGGTTGATTTCCAGAGCGTTCAATCTTAACGGGCCGTACATGGTGTTCAATTCCGCCTGCGCGTCGTCGCTGCATGCGTTGTCTCAGGCGGTCATGGCTCTGCAGGAACATAAAATCGACGCTGCCATTGCCGGCGGCGCAAGCTATTTCCATTCCGATACGCTCGTTCTGTTTGCGTCGTCTCAATCCATGACGACAAACCGCTCCTGCCCGTTCGACGAAGACGCCGACGGCATGGTCGTGGGAGAAGGCAACGTCGTCTTTATTCTCAAACGTCTGGAAGACGCGATTCGTGACAAGGACGACATCAAAGCCGTTATCGCCGGATACGGAATCGCTTCAGACGGTAAAGGCAAAAGCCTTTGGGCGCCGAGAAAAGAAGGTCAAATCGAGGCAATGAGTCGGGCGTACGCTTCCGGGCTTGATCCGGCTGAAATTGACTATATCGAAGGGCACGCAACGTCTACCGCGTTGGGCGACGCGACCGAAATGGAAGCTCTGACGGCTGTCTTCGGCGGTTGCCATCCGGACAAAAAGATTCCCATCGGTTCTTCCAAAGGCAACGTTGGTCACACGCTGGAATCCGCCGGCGCGACGGGCGTTCTCAAAGCGGTTTTGGTTCTGCAGAACAAATACTGCCCGCCTGTTGCCGGGTTGAAAAAACTCAGTTCCAAGATTCCGTGGGATAAAGTCCCGGTTGCCGCGTCTAACGAAGGGCATCCGCTGGAAAAGATTTCTGATGGCGATCGCCCCATGCGCGTCGGCGTGAACTCGTTCGGCATCGGCGGCTTGGACGTCCATCTGGTTATTGAAGAATGGACGGGGAAAGCCGCGTCCGTACCTGCGGCTGCGCCCAGCGCTGCTCCAAAAGCGGAACCGATTGCCGTCGTTGGCGTCGGCTGTATTTATCCAGACGCGTATAACATGACTGACTTTGCTTCTCTGGTTTCCGGCGGAAAGAACGCAATCAAACTTATCCCGGAAAGCCGCTGGAATTACCTTCAGATTCTCGAACAGCGCGAAGTCGAGTCGGAATACCCGGTCGGTCAGCCGGAAGCGGGCGTTATTGACAAATACGTCTATGACTGGAAAAAGAACAAGATTCCGCCCAAGCAGGTTGCCAACGCCAGCCCGTTACAGTTTATGGCTCTCGACGCTGTCAACGAAGCCCTGGCGGACGCCGGTTTTGACTTCTCCGACGAAAGCCGCCGCCGCGCCGGCGTTGTTGTCGGAACGACTTTTGGCGGATGGTTTGCCGATCAGATGAACCTGATTCTGTGGCTGCCGCTGATGGAGGAATGTCTCCGCAAAGAGCTGCTCGCCCGCGGCGTGGACGATGCGAAAATCGAGAAGATTATCGACGATTTCGCCAACGCAATGCATAAGAAAATGCCGGCTCTGCTCGACGAGACGGGGTCGTTTACTCCCAGCGCGCTGTCGTCCAGAATTACCAAGTCCCTTGACCTTCACGGCGGCGCCGTTGCTCTGGAAGGCGGATTCGCAACGACAGGAATGGCTCTCAACTGCTGTATCGACCAGCTTCGCGTTGGAATGAACGACATGATGATCTGCGTTTGCGGTCAGCAGGATTTCGGTCCGGTCGGAATTGACGAGGCAATGTCCAAAGGCATTTGGGCAAAAGACGGCCGCGTGTCTCCCTTTGACGTCAAGGCGAACGGTTACGTTCATGGCGAGGGAGTTGGCGTCCTGGTTCTCATGCGGTACGACGAAGCCGTCAAACAGGGTCGTAAAATTCACGCTGTTATCGACGACATTGGCGTTGGGTCCGGTTACTCTGTAACAGACAACGTCTTGATGGCGATGGAGCGTTCCGGCGTCAAAGCTGGAACCATGCCGTCGTTTATCGAAGGCGACTTTAACGGCGTAGCGGAAAAGGACGCGGCTGTCGTTGAAGCTCTTAGCGTCGCAGGGCGTCAGTTTGCCGACGGCGCTAAAACGACGCTGGGGTCTGTCGTCAACCAAATTGGATACTTGCCCCTTGCTGAAGGCGCAGCGTCCATTTTGGCGGCTATCGAGAACCTGAAACAGGGCAAATGGAGCAAGTCGCCATGCTTGACTCAACCTGCGCTGTACTACACCCGATATAACAATATCGAAGTTCCGAAAGATGAAAAATCCATGCCGAAAGACGCTGCTGTGGGCGTTTGTTCCGGCGACAATATTTGCAGTTTCGTAAGACTACATAAATAAATTTGGAGAGAATTATGAGTAAAGGTCGAATTGTTTTCTTTGACGCTACCGAAGTTCGTCGAGAAAAAATGCGTAACGCGGCTATGGGCGTCAAAGAGTCCAAAGCCGTCAATCCAGAAGTTGAATTCGTAGACAAAAACGTTACACCCCCGGTCGTAGAACCAGCGCCGAAAGCGGAAGTCAAAGTCGAAAAGCCGGAAGTGATAATCGAGAAACCGGCGCCCGCCGCTCCTGCAATCGCCGTTTCCAAAGAAGAACTGGAAGGCGCTTTGATTGCGTTTGTTGTCGAACAGACAGGCTATCCGGAAGAGATGGTTGAAATGGACGCCGACCTCGAAGGCGACTTGGGTATCGACAGCATCAAAAAGGCTCAGCTGATGGGCGAACTGAACGAGAAGTATCATTTCGTCGACGTCTCCGCCCCGGCTGACAACGATATGTCTCTGGACGACTTCCCGACGCTGGGGGCGATTCGCGATTATCTGCTCAGCAAAGCAGGGGGAAGTATGGAAGGCGGTAACGGAACGACCAGCGGGAGTGAAGTTACGCTTCCTAAAACCGAACCAAAAGAGGAGCCTGCTCCAGCGTCAACTCCTGTTTCAGAACCTGCTCCTCTCGCAACTCGCAACTCGCAACTCGTAACTGTTTCCAAAGAAGAACTTGAATCCGCACTGGTTGCGTTCGTTGTCGAACAGACGGGCTATCCGGAAGAAATGGTTGAGATGGACGCAGACCTCGAAGGCGACCTGGGTATCGACAGCATTAAAAAGGCTCAGCTGATGGGCGAACTGAACGAGAAGTATCATTTTGTCAACGTCTCCGCTCCAGCTGACAACGATATGTCCCTGGACGATTTCCCGACGCTCGCATCGATTCGCGATTACCTGCTTGGCAAAGCGAGCGGAACAGGATTGGAAGGCGGTAACGAAACGACCAGCGGGAGTGAAGTTACGCTTCCTGAAGCTGAACCGGAGAAGCCCGCGCCTGCGCCCGCGTCTGCGTCCAAAGCCTCTGCCCAAAGCCCCAAGTTCAAAGACGAGCTTGCCGCGTTCCTGATTAACTTCGTCGTTGAGCAGACGGGGTATCCGGAAGAGATGGTTGAAATGGACGTCGATTTGGAAGGCGACCTGGGAATCGACAGCATCAAAAAGGCGCAGCTTTTCGGCGAACTGTCTGAAAAGTACGAGCTGGTTCCGCTGGGCGACATGTCGCTGGACGATTTCAAAACGTTGCGTGACATTTTCAACGCAATTCTTCAATGCGCTCGATAGTTGATTAACCCATGATTAATGCAGCAATAACCGGAATGGCGTTTGCCGTTCCGGAGAAAATATTGGATAACGCTGAGATTCTGCGCCGATTCCCGCAGGGGAACATGGAATCTTTCCTCAAGGTTATCGGCATAGAGCAGCGGCACATTCTGTCTGAGGGCGAGTCGGAGTCCGACGTTGCCGTCAAGGCGGCGGAGGAACTGTTTGCTCAAACGGGGGTTGACCGCTCGGAAATCGACGCCATCGTTTACTGCACGCAGTCCCCTGACCATCTATCGCCCACCACGGCGACGATTATGCAGGATCGCCTCGGCTTGAACTCCAATATTCTTGCATTTGACATGTCTCAGACCTGTACGTCTTTCGTTCATTTAATGCAGGTCTGCAACAGCCTGATTGCCAGCGGAGCCAGAAAGAAGATTTTGGCGTTCACCGCCGACGCGACGTCACAGCTGATTCATCCGATGGACGGGACGCTCGTTCCGATTCACGGCGACGGCGCGATTGCAACGCTGGTCGAACCGTCTCCGGACAACGCGCTTTCTTTTGAATGGTTTGACTTCGCCGTTGACGGTTCCCAGAAAGACCGTCTGATTATCCCCATGGGCGGAAGCCGCATGCCGTTCAACGCGGATAAAATCGAAGAAACGGTTGATGGTTTCGGAAACGTCCATACGTCTCAGTATTTGCACATGGACGGCGCTGCGGTGTTCCATTTTGTCGTCCATACAATCCCGAAGTTTATCAAACAGGCGTGCCAAAAGAACAACGTCAAGCTGGAAGATTACGATCTGATCGTATTCCATCAGGCGAACAACATGATGGTCGACATGCTTTACAAGCTGCTCAAAGTCCCGACGGAAAAACGGATGTACTACATCAAAAACATCGGCAACATGAGCGGAGGTTCACTTCCGGCGGCCCTTCATGAAGCGATCAGAATCGGGAAATGTGGACCGAACTCCCGCGTTCTGCTGACCGGATTCGGCGCCGGCATGAGCTGGGCGTCCATGTCAATCCGCCTCGGCGACGTCATCGTCGGCAACGGCGTGGAATAAGATAATTGTTTTCACTCAAGACGCCATTCGTTCACAGTTGCGTTGCTTTTCGTCAACTCCTCACTCCTCATTCCTAACTTCTAACTGCTTTTCCCTCCCCCTTGATTATTAATTGGGAATTGATACAATAATATATATTAGGAATTTGTTTTAATCAACCATTATTTTGTAAAATTCCCATGTCAAATCTGGAAAAATACAACAAGATTTTTATGGATTGTTTTTCGCTGACGGAAGCGGATCTCAATTCTGACCTGAAATATCAAAGCATTCCTGCTTGGGATTCCGTTGGACACGTCGGCATGATTGCACAGATTGAAGACGCCTTTGACATCATGTTTGAAACGGAAGACATCATCGACTTCAATTCCTACGACAAAGGCAAGGAATTGCTGGCGAAGTACGGCATCGAATTCTAAGTCTCTGAGGCTATGAATCGCTTTTCCGATTTGGAACGCTTTGCTGACCGTACCGCATTGATTGCGTCCGACGGTCAACAGTATTCGTATAAATGGCTGTTGGAATTCGGGGACGCAGTCGCCCAGCAGGCGGCGAAGCGATCGCTCGTTTTTCTGATTGGTTCCAATACGCCGCAGTGCATTGCCGGCTACGTCGGGTTTATTCGCCGCGGCGTCGTTCCGGTTCTGATTAACCATACGGTCAGTCAGGAAATGATTGACCAGCTCATCGACGCGTATCAGCCGGAATACATTTTTCGCCCCAACGCAGATTTCAACGATTACGAATTCTCGCAACTCGCAACTCGCAACTCGCAACTTTACCCTGAGTTGGGTTTGATTCTGACGACGTCTGGCAGCACGGGCAGTCCAAAATTCGTCCGGCTGACGTACGAGAACCTGTTCAGCAACGCGGAATCAATTGCCGAGTATCTGGAAATTGCGTCTGACGACAGAGCGATTACGACGCTTCCTATGACGTATTCTTACGGGCTGTCGATTATCAATTCCCATTTGATTTCCGGGGCGTGTATTATTCTAACGGACGCGCCGATTATTGGCAAAGAATTCTGGACGCTTTTTAAAGAGCAAAATCCCACAACGTTCGGCGGCGTCCCGTTTGTTTACGACATGCTCAAAAAGCTGCGCTTTGCCAGAATGAACTGTCCGTCATTAAAGTACATCACCCAGGCGGGCGGGCATTTGTCGGCAGAGCTGGTAAAAGAGTACGAAGATATCTGCAAGCAAAAGGGAATTAAATTCATCGTCATGTACGGTCAAACGGAAGCGACGGCTCGAATGGCGTACATGCCGTGGGACAAGCTGGAAGGGCGAGAAAACAGCATCGGAATCGCCATTCCCGGCGGGGAATTCTTCCTCATTGACGACCAGGGAACTGTTATCGACC
Organism: Thermoguttaceae bacterium; assembly: GCA_045586185.1. Lineage (GTDB taxonomy): Bacteria > Planctomycetota > Planctomycetia > Pirellulales > Thermoguttaceae > RUG11551. Next base: position 6,874 of record JAZMZV010000015.1, read on the forward strand.
AGCCCGACGTTCCAGGCGAGCTTTGCTATCGCGGACCGAACGTGTCGCTGGGCTACGCGACGTGTCGAGAAGAACTTGCCAACGGCGACGACAACGGCGGCGTTCTTCATACCGGCGACGTCGCCAAACGCGACGCGGAAGGCTTCTATTATATCGTTGGCAGAAAAAAGCGGTTTTTGAAAATCTTCGGCAACCGGGTCAATCTGGACGAGGTTCAAACGCTGCTGCTCAAACAGGGCATTGAATCCGCCTGCGTCGGGAAAGACGACGCGATGAAAGTTTACGTTGTAACAGGAACGGACTGCAATTCCGTCCGACTGCTGCTGGCGGAACTGACGCACCTCAATCAAAGCGCGTTTACGGTTCTAAATATAGACGCCATTCCCCGCAACGACGCTGGCAAGATTTTGTATTCTAAACTGGAGAATTGATGGACGAGCAAAACAACAATTCGTTAGTAACGCCTCTTTTTGACGTTCCTCCGTTTTCATGGTCGCAGGCGGAAAAAGACCGTTATTACGACGCTGCGATTGCCGCGATGATGGAAAAGCACTCGCAGGCGTGTCCGGAATTCGCTCGGCTTGCCGCCGGCTTTGGCGGGAAAGACGTCTTTCTGCCCGTCCGACTGTTCAAACAGTATTCTTTGCGAAGCGTGCCGGAATCAGAAGTCGTCAAAACCATGACGTCGTCCGGCACGACAGGGCAAACGCCGTCGAGAATCTTTCTGGACAGGAACACGTCCGCCAACCAGTCGAAAGTCCTGATGAAAATCTGCTCTGATTTTCTCGGGTCTAAACGGTTGCCGATGCTGATTATCGACTCTCGCGCTACGATTAAAGACCGCAACCTGTTTTCCGCTCGCGGAGCTGGCATTTTGGGGTTCTCCATGCTGGGCAGAACGCCGACCTACGCCCTGGACGACAACATGCACTTGGACTTGCCCGCCGTCGAGGCGTTTTTGGAAAAGAACGCCGACAGCGATATTTTCGTCTTCGGGTTTACGTTCATGATTTGGGAGCATTTCTATCGCGAGCTGGCGGAAAAAGGCGTTCGGATTCCACTCGACAGAGGCATTCTCATTCACGGCGGCGGCTGGAAAAAACTGCTCGATCAGGCAGTTGACAACGAGACGTTCAAGCAAAAGCTCAACGAAGTCTGCGGGATCAAAAAGGTATACAATTATTACGGCATGGTTGAGCAAACCGGCTCCATTTTTATGGAATGCGAGTGCGGGCGTCTGCACGCGTCCAACTATTCAGACGTTATCATTCGCGACCCGCAGACGTTTGAACCTTTGCCCGTCGGTCAGCGCGGGCTGATTCAGCTCGTCTCCCTGTTGCCGGAAAGCTACCCGGGCTTCAGCCTCCTGTCGGAAGACGAAGGCGAACTGACCGGCGTCGACGACTGTCCCTGCGGTCGAAAAGGCAAGACGTTCAAAATTTACGGTCGAATTAAAAACGCCGAAGTCCGCGGCTGTTCCGATACGTATTCCGTCAATAAAGGTTTAGCGAGCAAGGAGCAGGACAGCGGCGCTAAGCTGTCCGTCTTGTGCGGCAAGTACGATTGCTGTGTTACAAACGCCCCGGTTCCCCCGGTTGAGCCGTATTCTCCGCTGGTTTGCGAGTTCCTGGACGAGCTGTCCCGCAGACTGCGTTCGGACGCGGAGGCGAAACAGTTCCCGGACGTTCAGACGTTTTCGTTCTGGTGCCGCAAGGCGTCGATTGCCAAAATGAAATCCGCCTACGAGGACGGCAAACGCCGGCTGGGGCGTGGAACAGTATTTCATATCGCGCCGTCGAACGTGCCGATTAACTTCGCGTTCTCGTACGTTTTCGGTCTGCTGGCGGGTAACGCCAACGTCGTTCGAGTCCCGTCCAAACCGTTCCCGCAAACGGATGTCGTCTGCCGCGTCGTCAACGAAATCTTTGCCGATCCCAAATGGGACGGCATAGCCAAATCAACCGCGTTCGTTCAGTACGAGCGCAGCGACGAAATCACCGCTCAGCTTTCCGCTCAGGCGCAAGCCAGAATCATCTGGGGCGGCGACGCGACGATTCGTCACATTCAGCAGTTCCCCATCGACGTCCGCGGCGTGGAAGTCTCCTTTGCAGATCGTTATTCGTTCTGCATGATTAACGCAGACGCCGTCCTTCAGGCGGACGACGAGCAGATCGCCCGGCTCGGTCAGGCGTTCTATAACGACACGTATTTAATGGATCAAAACGCATGTTCGTCCCCGCATCTGGTTGCCTGGTCAGGCGCGGACGTCGCAGCGGCGCAAGAGCGCTTCTGGTCAGCCGTCGAAACCGCAGCGAAGAAATACGATCTCCCGCCTGTCAAAGCCGTAGACAAACTCACGAAGATGTGTTGCAACTGTATCGACTTTGACGGCGTCGGTCAGACGATTCGTCAAAGCGGAACGCTCTGGCGCGCGCCGATTTGCGTTCTTCCCCAAAACCTCGACCAGCTTCGCGGTCAGTTTGGGCTGTTTTACGAATACACGCTCACGTCGTTAGACGAATTGTCGCCTGTTATTACGTCGCGATTCCAAACGTTGACAACTTTCGGCTGGGACAAGGCGCAGCTGGCGGACTGGATTGTAGAACGCGGAATTACCGGCGTCGACCGCATCGTCAATATCGGCGACGCGCTCGACATCGGCGTTATTTGGGACGGCTACGACATCGTCAAAACGCTCAGCCGAATCGTTACATATTAAATACAGCCTTTTTAAAATATTAAAGCTATGTTGTTACAAGGTAAAAATATTATCGTTACGGGTACCAACCGCGGCATGGGCAAGGCGATGGTTGAAGTCTTCGCCAAGCAAGGCGCCAACGTTTGGGCGTGCGCCCGAAAGGCGTCGGAGGAGTTTGAGCAGAATTGCCAATCTTTGGCGCAGCAGTACAACGTTGAGATCAAACCCGTCTACTTTGACCTGTCGAACAACGACGAGATCAAAGCCGGGTTCAAAACCATCATGGGCGAGAAAAAGCCCATTGACGGTCTGGTCAGCAACGCCGGCGTCATTTTAACGACTCTGTTCCAACTGACGACGATTGACAAGTTCAAGGAGATCTTTCAGGTCAACTTCTTCGGCCCCATGCTCTTTGAACAGTACGTTTCCAAGCTGATGATTAAACAGAAATCTGGAAGCATTGTCAATATCGCGTCAACGTCCGGGATTAACCCGCCGATTGGTCAGTCGGCTTACGGCGCCAGCAAAAACGCCGTCATTGCAGCTACAATTGCAATCGCCAAAGAACTGGGAACGTACGGCGTTCGCGTCAATGCGATTGCGCCCAGCTTTACCAAAACCGACATGACCAAAGACATGACGGACGACCAAACGCAGTCGGCGATTAACAACACGATTCTCAAACGGATGGGAGATCCGCAGGACGTTGCCAACGTTGCGACGTTCCTTTTGTCCGACCTCTCCTCGTACCTGACCGGACAGGTTATTCGCGTCGACGGCGGTCAGGCGAACTAAAAACTAAAAAAGCGAGCGTCATATTGGCGCTCGCTTTTCTTTTTGTTAATTGGATTCTGTTGAGCTTATTTGAACGCAGCGGCAAGGTCCGTCATGGGGACGTCTTTCTGAGAGCCGTCGGCAAGATTTTTAATCTGGACTTTGCCTTCCTCAAACTCTTTGCTGCCGGCAATGACGACGTACTTGAACCCTTTACGGTCTGCGTACTGCATTTGCGCTTTGATCTTTTTCGGTTCCGGATACAGCTCGACTTTCACACCGGCGTTACGCAGTTCAACGGACATTTTGATGTAGTCGTTGAGGCGTTCGGCGTCGAAAAACAGAATCAAAACGTCAGCAGGGGTTTTGGCGTCGGGCAGTTTGCCGAGTTCTTCCATCGCTGCCAACAGTCTGTCCAAGCCCAGCGAAGCGCCGATGCCCGGCAGCTGTTGTTTGGTGTACAGTTCCGCGAGGTTGTCGTATCGACCGCCGGAACAGACCGACCCGATTTTGGGAAGTTCCGTTAAGAACGTCTCGAAAATGACGCCGGTGTAGTAATCCAACCCGCGGGCGATGGACAGGTCAATTTGAACGGCGGAATCGGCAATGCCAGCCGCCTTCGCGCCGTCGAGAATCTGACGAAGCCGGGCGATTCCTGCTTGAGCCAGTTCGCTATCTGACGCAATCTCCGAAAGTCGTGACAAAACCTCGTCGTTCGTTCCCGTCAGCGACGCCATCGCCAAAAGGGATTCGCACTGCTCGTCCGTTGCGCCGGCGGTTTGCTTGAGTTCTTCGATTACCTTTTCCGCCCCGACTTTAGGGAGTTTGTCGATTGCGCGCAAAACGGAAACCGACTTGTCGCGCAAGTTCATCGTTTCCAAAACTCCGTTGAGAATCTGGCGGTTGTTGACGTGAATGACAAACTGGTCTTTGAATCCGAGCCGGCAAAAAAGCGTGTAGATTACCAGAACCGCCTCGATATCCGATTCGACGCCAGTCGTGCCAATCGTGTCGAAGTCGCACTGAACGAACTCGCGATACCGCCCGTGCTGCGTATTCTCTCCGCGCCAAACCGGGGCAATGTGGTATCGCTTAAACGGCGTGCCGAGTTCGTTAATATGCTGAGCTGAAAATCGGGCAAGCGGCACCGTCAGGTCAAACCGCATGCCGACGTTGCGCCCGCCGGCGTCCTGGAACTTGTACATCTGCTTGTCCGTTTCGTCGGAGCCTTTGCCTTGAAGAATCTCCAGATATTCCAGAGCAGGCGTGTCGATCGGAGCGAAGCCAAAAGATTCGTACACCTCCGCCGCAGCGTTGATAATCTGACGGCGGGGAATCATCGTTTCCGGAAGGTAGTCCCGGAAACCCTTAAGCGTTTGAGGGGTAATCATAAGTAGTCGGATGTATATGGAAGGAGCAAGGAGGGAGGATTTTATTCAGAGTTTGCTATTCTTGAAACAGGGAGGACAGGCGACAGCAAAACTCGCTGCAAATCCATCCTGGACTTCTTCGCTAAAAACTAATGAGCAGTTCGAATCGACTCGCCGTTTTTCGGTCCCAGCAGGGCTTCTGCGTATTCGAAAAGCTGTTCGGAGTCGTCAAAAAACTTGTCGTAGACCCAGTTGTCTTCGTACTCGCAGCGATCCGTTGAATAAATGCGGCACACGTCAGGGCGATGTTCGTAATTTTTGCAGTAGTTGTCGTCGCCGAGGTTTTTGCATTTGGTGGAAACGAGCAGAAACCAGCTGTCGTCTTCCGTAAAAATGGCGGCGTGCTCGTGCAAAATATACCATCGATAGTTTTCAAAGTCTGCCCAATCCGTTGGAGGGTCGATAGCCAAGGCGAAATATCGACAGCATTTTCCGTTGCAGTAGTCGCACAAATTGACTCCTTCCGGCAGCGTGTCCCGATCTGGCTTGGTGAGAGCAATTTTCGACGAAGTATAAATCTGAGCCATAAAATATTCCTTTATTTTATTAAAAGAAGAAGGAATTGCTTTTTATTTATCGCGATAAATGATTCGACCGCGATCCAGGTCATAAGGACTGATCGCAACGGTAACGTGGTCTCCGGCGACTACGCGAATGAAACTCTTTCGCATTTTACCAGCCAGACGGCAGGTAACGATGTGTTCGGAATTGTCAAGTTTAACGATAAACGCTCCGCGGACGGCTTCTTTCACTACTCCAGTAGCTTGAATGAATTCTTCTTCTTTGTTACTCATATAGTACCTCGTCATAACAACCATAAGAAATTTCTAGCTGTAACCGCTACAGTCTAGTCTTACTATTATACAGGAATTTTCTTTTTTGTCAAATAAATTAAATGGGAAATTTTAAAAAAGAACAAAAAAAATTAATAGTTTTTGTTCAATAATTATTTAATTGTCTTGACATGACTAACAATTAATGTATAATTTTGACGTAAATAAAAGACGGCTCGCGTATTTTAGTAAAAGATTTGTCGTTATCGTCCAACCTCATCTTGTTTGTATTCAAAGCCATGTGTCAGAATTTTGAAGAAATGTGTAAAAATCGCGGTTTATCCATAACCGTTCAGAGACAGCAAGTATATCAGGCTCTGATGACATTTACTTCTCATCCAACTGTTGACGTTGTTTACGATCAGGTGCGAAAGTCTATCCCGACGATTTCCCGTGCGACTGTTTATCGAACGCTTGAAACGCTGGCGGACGAAGGACTTATACAGAGAGTGCTGCATCCAGGTTCGTCCGCTCGATACGACGGCAACCCGAAGCCGCACGCTCACATAGTTTGTAAAGTTTGTGGCAAGACAGAAGACTGCATGGATTCCAGCTTGATCTCGACGCCTTACCCAAGCCGCTCGTCTACAGGATTTACGATTACCGAGTGCGAAATTACGTACCGCGGCGTCTGTCCGGAATGTCAGCGAAAAACACAAGCATAGGCAGCAAAACTCATTTATGTACAAAAATTTAAGCAAGTCTTTCGCCAATACAGTCCATAAATCTATTCAATTATAAGGAGATATTCAATGAGCAAACCATTGGTAGCGTATTTCAGCGCCAGCGGCGTTACAGCAGCGGTGGCGAAAAAACTGGCTGCGGCTATCGGCGCAGATCTGTTTGAAATTGAACCGGAAGTGTTTTATACGGAAGAGGATTTAGACTGGCGAAACAGCAACAGCCGAAGTTCAGTCGAGATGAACGACCGTTCCTGCCGTCCGGCGATTGAGTCCAAGGTGGAAAACATGGCGCAGTACGACGTCGTTTTCGTCGGGTTCCCCGTCTGGTGGTATCGGGAACCGTCCATTATCGACACGTTCATGGAAGCGCACGATTTCAGCGGGAAGAAAGTCGTTCCCTTCTGCACGTCGGGCGGAAACACGATGGGCGCTGCCGCTAAAAACATTCAGGCGCTGGCTTCCGGAGCAATGGTCGTTGACGGCATGAGGTTTGTTTCCAGCGTTTCTGAAAAAGAGCTTAAAGCCTGGGCGGAAAGCGTCGTGGATTAAGCTGTTAGCTATTAGCTTCTAGCTGTTAGCTTGAAGGTTTCTGGTTCTTAGCGTTTACATTTAAAGCCTGAAACACAATCAAAAAGCTAATAGCTAATAGCTAGAGGCTAGCAGCTTATTCTAACCGAATACCCATATTCCCCATGACTCCCAAAGCGAATCGAATCGTCCGGCTGGTTCTCGACGCCTTTATGCTCCTTATGCTGACGCAGTTGATGGCGTATCACGCCTCAAGCGAAGCGGCGCACGAATGGCATGGCGTCGTTTTGACAGCGTTGCTTGTTGTTCATCAGTGGCTTAACAGACGCTGGTACGGGTCGCTGTTTTCCGGTCGATACACCCTTCAGCGCGCTGTCATGACAGGCGTTTTTGCGTTGACGCTAATCGCTTATGCTCTGACAGCGTTTTGCGGCTTGGCGATGAGCGCTCACGCTGCGCCGTTCCTCTATGGGCTGGCGCCGTCGTCGTTTGTCCGACCGGCTCACCTGGCGGCGTCCTACTGGGCGTTTATCCTGACGGGAATCCACGTTGGGCTGCACATCCCCGCAATGTTCGGGCGATTCAAGCCGGGAAGAACAGCAAAAGCCCTTTTGTATATCGCGTCGACCGCGATTGCCGGCGTCGGATTTTATTTGTTCTTAAAGAACGGGATTCTCGATTATATTTTCTTACAGACGTCGTACGCAGCCGTCGACCCCAACAAAACGCTGTGGTTTTCCGTCTTGGAAAACGTTCTCATTCTTTCATTTTGGGCGTATGCAGGCGCGCTGATAATTTCAGCAATAAAAACAACTGGCAAGAGCCGCTTCTTGCCGGTCTTGGGAATAATTGTCGCGGCGCTTATCGGCTGGACGTTAAATGTAACAGTTCCTCAATCAGACTCGCCGGTTGAGGAGATTGAAATCGACTTGGGCGAATCCTTGTACAGCCGTTTCAGCCCTTTCTGATAAAATTCTCAATTGGTCTTCAAATATAAGAAGCTGGAATCCATTTCGCAGCAACAGGCGATCAATCACCCCAGCGATTGCTTAATAATATGGAGTAATACTGCAGCGGATTATCGATAACTCCGAGATACGAAAAAATTTTTTAAAAAAACGGTAACAGTTTTGATTACTCATTCGTATATACCTCTACAAATTTAGTTAAATTCAACAGTTTTTTTCCTAAACAGCTTATCTGCATCAGGTAGGCGCATATCGGAAGGATCAAAAAAAACATGAAATTACTACACACTTACATCAAACCGAGACTCCCCATTTAATGCGTTATATTATGGTTTATGAATTGGAGACCTATGTATAAAAACTAAGTTTTTTTGGGGTTGTCGCATTGAAAATTGACGAGAACTCCAATGAAACTCATTAACGAACTTATTGAATTTGCCCTTCAGCATGATATGCTCTCCGAAGAGCATAAACAACAGCTGCAGAGAGACGGGTTTTACAAGTTCTATCACGAAGACAACGATGAAGAGCAGGAAACCTATTGGGAGCGTATTGCACGAGAAAATCGGGAACGCGAAGAACGGGAACAGGACTGTCTTGAAGATGAACTTGACCGAACCTATTATGGCGACTATTACCATCCTGGAAAGCATTACGGCAAGCGTCATCACGGCGGTGGGAGAAAATCTCACAAAACCAAAAAATCCGAACTGGAAATTCCGGATTTGGAACGCCGCGTGCGCGCGTCCTTCAAAAAGTGGGACAAATCTCTCAAACCGCTCGTCCAGACGGTTTCCTTCCTCACAAACCATGGAATGAACGCTCAGGGACGCGACCTGTCCACGTGGCAGAACGCCTCAAACTGGCTTTTCGAGGTTAATGAACAAAGGTTTTTGGATGCAGTCTCCCAACTCGAGGTTGCACAAATGCTCAAGTTCACTCAACTTTGCAGCCTTCTTACGTGGCGCTCTATGCGGGAACTGCTTGCTGAACCGATCCGTCAGTGCAAAGGCGAATGCGTTACCACGTTCAAAGAACTGATTCGGGGTACGAACGAGCCGCTTTCCGAAAGCGCGGAAACTATGATACAGGACGAACTTTTCGCTCAAGTTTACAGACTGGCGACTGGTTGGTCGAAAATCTGTTAGTTTTGGTTATCAGTTTCCAGTTTTCAGATTTGACTAATAACGGATGACCGGCGCAGACGCCCTCGGGATCGAGAGGAATTTCCGTTCCTATCAGGAAGAACAGACCGTGAAGAATTGAAAAACAAGATGTTTCCCCCACCCGCCAAAACCCTTGACAACCCATTTTTCATGTATTATAATTATTGTTGAAAAATGGCGACCTTTGTATAAAAACGAAGTTTTAGAGGTTGTCTCCTATTAATCAGGGACGGAGAAATCCAATGAAACTCATTACCGAACTTATTGAATTTGCCCTTCAGCACAATTTGCTCACCGAAGAGCATAAACAAAAGTTGCAGAAAGACGGGTTTTACACGTTTTATTTCAATAGAACCTCAGGACATTCGTGGTTAGATGAAGAATATGATGATTATAGGGAAGAATTAGAGAACCGCCATGAAGATGAACTCGACCGAACCTATTATGGCGACTTTTACCATCCCGGCAATCGGTCCGGCAAGGGCCGTCACGGGAAACGCCCGCCTGTAGGTCCGAAACTCACGGTCGAGGAACTCAACCAGCGCGTTGAGGAAGATTGGAAGAGACTCACGGAAGAATTTCCGCGATTTGCGCCCCTTTGGGACTCGTGGAAGGCGGGTAATCTCAAGCGTGTTCTCGCCGACGGGTTTACGCTCAATGACGTTTACGGTCTGATGAACGTAGAGCCGCAGGATTTTCAGGAATTCTCCGGTCCAGCGCCGACCGCATACCGCCAGCTTTTCCGACAGGTTGGGAATATCGTGGGGAAGTACTCGTGGGTGATAAAGTGCGCCGAGATGGCGTCCATGGTTGAATTACCCAGATTCCGCCAGCAGATTTTACAGGAAGTCGGGGAATTGTATGAAAAAGACCGTGAAAGGTTCGGCTCCCTGAGCAGCTAAAACGGGAAACTAAACTTCCCGTTCTGGGAGAACGCAGTCCAGACCGACACGACCTCAATGAAAGTATGGACGATCCTGAATCTCTCATCCATGCCTGTTACCCAGGAAAGAATCGAAGTAATCCTGACCTGGAAACCTGAACTGGCTCTTGCCATGCAGATAAATCTGGACTACATAACAGATTTGCTTACAAAACTGGAACAACGGGATTGGTCTTCCTTGACAGTCATTACAGAACGTGACATTAAAAACGCCAATCTGAAATCCGTGGTAATTCCCGAAGGCGTGAAGGAGATTGGAATCAGGGCGTTCAGTTACTGTCGTTCCTTAACGTCCGTGGTAATTCCTGAAGGTGTAACAACGATTGGAGACGATGCGTTCAGGTACTGTATTTCCTTAACGTCCATGACGCTTCCCGAAAGCGTCAAGGAGATTGGGTCCGAGGCGTTCAGCGGCTGTAAATCCTTAACCTCCGTGACGATTCCCCAAAGAGCGTATTGGATTGGAGCCGATGCGTTCAAGGACTGCCCAAACGTGACGATTCACGCGCCAGCGGGATCGAATGCGGAGAAATATGCGAAAGCAAACAGAATTCCGTTTCGACCGTTAGAGGAAGATAAATAATAATCCTGTCCGTTTTTGATGGGTTAATTTGTTATGATAATAATTTGGACTAAAGTGAAGTTCGAACTAATGAGATCGGATTAAAAATATTACATGGATTAAACATTTCAGGAGATAATCATGAACTTAAAACGCGTTTCCATAGCAGGAACAGATCAGACCTGCAAATTCGAAGACCTGTTTGCTCTATCACGAGAGTTTCCTTTTGTTGAATGGGGCATTTTGATCAAATCTTCCGGCTCGAAACCGATGCATCGGTACCCGGAGTTAAACTGGATCGACGAGCTTTGTCGCAAGAATCGCGAAGCGGACGCCCCGATGAATCTTTCCTTGCACGTATGCGGCGGGATTGTCAACGACATTTTCAAACGAGGCGATAAATTGTGGCAGTTTTTCTGTGGCGAGCCTAAAAAGAACAAAGGCTACGCGACCCGCGTGGCGGATATGGATGCGACGCTGCGCGCGTTCCAGAGAATCCAGCTCAATTTCACGGCTGCTGACCTTCGCAAGTACAGCGCGGACATGGCTCCGGCTCTGCTGGAACTGCCGGGTGAACACCAGTTCATCATTCAGGCGTTGGCTCCAGAATTCGACCCGACTGGCGAGAACGTTACAACAGGCTGGGCGCTGCGTGATGCGGGAGTTGACGTCGTATTCCTGCACGACGCTTCAGCTGGTCACGGCGTTGCCACGCAGGACTGGCTCGACCCGATTGGCGATTTTTGCGGCTATGCGGGCGGTTTGAAACCGGAAAACCTCGAGGAGAACCTCGAACTGATCGAGATTGTCGCGGGCGACACCCCCATCTGGGCGGACATGGAGTCCGGCGTCCGGGATGAAAACGACCTGTTTGTCCTCGACCGCGTACAAAAAGTTTTGGAGATCGCGAAACCGTGGATTAAATAGAGATGACCGCCGTCTCCTCGTTGAGGCGGCGTGAATGAAACCTTCGACGAGATTGCTGCGGAAACGCGAATTTTCGTCGAAGCCTTTTAACGTTTAGTTTTTAAGGAAGAATCCAAATGAACAATAACCTTCCAACTGTAACGCTTTCCGAAGCGAAATCGATCATCAAAGCGCTGGCTGCGGATCAGAGCGTGCTGCTTTTGTCTCCTCCGGGAGTCGGGAAGTCGGATTCCGTTATGCAGGCGGCAGCCGACGCGGGGTTGGAATGCCGCTCCTTGCTCGGGACTCAAATCGCGCCCGAGGACGTTTCCGGCATTCCGCGAATCGTTGGGGAACGCTCGGTTTTCTGCCCTCCGCGCGTACTTTTGCCGGAGGATCCGAAACCGTTCTGCCTGTTCCTTGACGAGCTGCCGGCGTGCACGCCCGACATTCAGAAGTCGTTTTATTCGCTTCTGCTTGAACGTCGGCTTTGCGAGCACCCGCTCCCGAAAGGGACGTGGGTCGTGGCGGCTGGAAACCGCGCTGAGGACCGGTCGCTGGTGCGTTCGCTTTCGGCGGCGCTGGTAAACCGCGTTATCATTCTCAACGTCCGCGTGGACGTCAACGAATGGCTTGCGTGGGGACGATCAGCGGGAGTGCGTCAGGACGTTCTCACGTTTATCGAGTCCCATCCTGATTCCCTTATGCGGCCGATCCCGAATACGCCGGCTCCGTTCTCAACGCCTCGAGCGTGGGTGAGTTTATCCAATTCGCTGGACCTACTTGAAGAGGCGGGGACGCTTACTCCGACAGCGGTACAAGCAATCGCTTACGGTCGGGTTTCCCCCGAAGACGCTGAGTTGTTTACCGGCAGCTCCATTGTTTCCGATGACATCTTGAGTGATATGGGTAACGAAATCAATTAATAATTGATAATTCCCTCGAGATGTTTAGGGATGAATATGAAGACTGATGAATTAAAGAAAGCGAAAGAATCCAAATGAACCAATACCTTCCAACTGTAACGCTTTCCGAGGCGAAATCGATTATCAAATCGCTGGCGCAGAAACAGAGCGTGCTGCTTTTGTCCCCTCCGGGTGTCGGAAAGTCGGATTCCGTCATGCAGGCGGCAGCCGACGCAGGGCTGGAGTGCCGTTCGCTGCTCGGGACTCAAATCGCGCCCGAGGACGTTTCCGGCATTCCGCGCATCGTTGGTGAACGTTCGGTTTTCTGCCCTCCGCGCGTACTTTTGCCGGAGGATCCGAAACCGTTCTGCCTGTTCCTGGACGAGCTGCCAGCATGCACGCCCGACATTCAGAAGTCGTTTTATTCGCTTCTGCTTGAACGTCGGCTTGGCGAACATCCGCTCCCGAAAGGGACGTGGGTCGTGGCGGCTGGAAACCGCGCTGAGGACCGGTCGCTGGTGCGTTCGCTTTCAGCTGCGCTGATAAACCGAGTCATCATTCTCAACGTTCGCGTGGACGTGAAGGAATGGCTTCAGTGGGGACATTCCGCAGGAGTGCGATCCGAGATTCTGTCGTTCATCACGTTTAATCCCGATTCCCTCATGCGGTCGATTCCTGTTACGCCTGCCCCGTTCTCGACGCCGCGCGCGTGGGTGAGTTTATCCCGCTCGCTGGACCTGCTCGAAAAAGCGGGCACGCTTAATTCCGAATCGATGCGGTCCGTTGCTTACGGTCGGGTTTCGCCTGAGGACGCCTCATTGTTTACCGTTTTCACTGAATCGAATCTCGGTTCGCTCAAAAAACCAATCGAGTACCTGAAAGGAGAATCGCCGTTGCCGGATGACCGGACTCAGCGCTGGTTCATCCTGCATGGAATTCGTCAGCTTGTACTGACCCAGTGGGATTTCCTCAAAGAAAACGCGTCCGGAAATCAAATCAATGCTTTTCTTCAAAAAGTCAAACGGGAAGAACGCGCGGCGTTACTGCTGGAACTGGTCGAGAAGTGGAGCGAACTTGGCGCGGACAACGCGATTTGCAAAACCCTCGAAGAGATTACGGGGATCAAAATTTAAACGAATAACGAATTACGAAGAACAAATTACGAATAACAAATAACGAAGAACGAGCAGAAAGTCATTAATCTTTTGCTCAGTCCTGATAATTTAATCATGGAGCGGTCATGTTCAATCATACTATTGAAAAATTTGAAACGCTGGATCAGAAGACCCGACTCGTCGCGGCGCTGAATTACGTCTGCGCAGCCCGTCCGTACCTCTCGGGTCTGGCGAGCCTGCTGAAAATTTACGTCTCGAATATGGTGGATACAGCGGGAATCTCCGCGTCGGGCAGACTCCTCATCAATCCCCAATTTCTGGAGAAACAGTCTTTTCAGGATCTCGCCTTCATTCTTGCGCACGAGCTTATGCACCTCGTGTTGCAGACGCACGAACGCGAAGGGAATTTTTCCGAACACGATCTGGTCAACGTCGCCCACGATTTTATCATCAACGATGATTTAATGGAAGATTTCACGACCGGCAGGGATAGCTGCCCGCCTGCTGGCGCTTTGCATTGGCCGGATTACGAAGATTCCGTCAAAGACTGGAAACCTGCCAGCGAGTACTCGCTTGAGGAATTGGTCAGCGTTCTGAGAAAACAGAACATCTCCCCCAAACAGGCATGGGACAACGAAAACACCTACACATTCTCGAGCTCTGACCAAACTCTCTCCGGCGGGGGCGGAGGAGGTTCTTTGGGAGATCTCCTTAAAGAGGCAGGCGTTAAAGCATCCCAACTTAATAAAAACAATTCCCGGAAGAATACGAAATCCCAAGGCGACAATTCTGCTGACACTCGCTCAAAGAGCAAACAAAGCGGCACCGGCATGAGAAAACGCATTAAGAACCGCTTGGACGTGATTTCTGCGGAGGACGAACTGAGTGTTTTTCCAGATCTGTCCCCCGAGTCCCTCACCCGCGAGCAGAAGAGCGTTCAGCAAGCCGCTATTCGTTCTTACTCGGAAGCGGTTATGATGGACTCTTTGAAAAAAATCGAAAACGCCAGCATTGAACGCGGCGATGAATACGGCAACGAGTACGGCATGATCGAATTGCTTCGCGGAAGTTACGTCACGCCGTGGGAAGCCGCCCTTCAGCGCTGGTTCGACACGGTTACTCCGGGAGACCGTTCGTTTGCAAGAGCATCCCGCCGCGGCGCGTGGCGAACAGACGTCGTTCTACCCGGTCGGAAACGAGAAGGCTGGACTATCCATATCGTTTTGGATACCAGCGGATCCATGACCTGGGCTCTCCAGAACGCTTTAGGCGCCATAGACCAATTCTGTCAGAACAACAACGTGGAAACCATTCACATTTTACAATGTGACGTTGACGTTACTGCGGATGAGTGGCTCGAAGTGGGAACCCTCGAAAACTTTGAGGCAAAAGGTTTCGGAGGAAGCGACATGTCCCCCGCCATGCTGAAGCTTGCGGAAGATCCGGACGTAACCGCCGTCATCGTTCTCACCGATGGTTATATCGGCTATCCCGAAAAGGAACCCCCATACGAGACCCTTTGGGCGATCGTCGACAGAGGAAATACTGACTTCAATTACGGAACCGCCATCCTGATTGAAGATTAACCGGGAATAATTGCCGCGGCGTTTATCGGTTTGACGCTAAATGTAACAACTCCTCAATCGGGATTGCCGGTCGAGGAGTTGAAAATTTTCTTGAGCGATTTCAGTCGGACGACGTTACTGAACTTCAATAACGGCGACGGCGTTGTAGGAATCTTTGAAAACGTTTTGCCCAGTCAGCAGGACGACGGCTTCTCCGGTTTCGACGTATTCGCGTTTCTTCGCTTCCGCGACGATGTCAGCATAGTTCTTTGCCTTCGGCAGATACATGGGAATAACGCCCCAGTAAAGAGCCATTCTCCGTGCGGCTTCCAGAACCGACGAACAGCCGATCGTTGAGACTGCCGAACGCAGTTGAGCCAAGTCCAGCGCAGTTCGCCCAGTAGATGTTGCCGCGATAATAGCCGACGCCTCAGTCGTGTCTGCAATGCTGACCGCCGCTTCCGCCATGGCGCAGGCGACAAGCGAGCTGGGACGCAGAAGCGTGTTCTCGGAATCGTCGTAAAAACAGGGAACCGACGGCAGCGGTTCGTCGTCGCGCTTCGCTCTTTCCTTTTCGGTTTCCAGAGCAATGCGGTGCATCGTCTTGACCGTTTCGACCGGGTAGTCTCCAACGGCGGTTTCCCCGGAAAGCATGATGCAGTCCGCGCCGTCGAAAACCGCGTTGGCAACGTCGGACGCTTCCGCTCTGGTAGGAATGCGGCTGTGCGTCATGCTTTCCAGCATCTGCGTTGCGACAATCACCGGCTTGCCCAGCGCTCGGCAGACGCGAATGATTTCCTTCTGGACGACGCCCATCTTGGCGATGTCGACTTCGACGCCCAGGTCGCCGCGGGCAACCATCACGCCGTCGGACGCCAAAACAATCTGTTCCAGATTCTTGACCGCTTCCGGTTTCTCAATTTTAGCAATAATCCCCGTATTGAGCGGTTTGTCTTTGGGTTTGTTTGCAATGAGGATGTCGCGCAGCTCGTCGATTTCCTCTGCCGTGCGAACGAAGCTGAACCCGAGGTAATCGATTCCGTTTTGAACCGCCCAAATCGCGTTGTCGATGTCAACCGGCTGCAGGGATTTCACCGACAGCTTGACGCCCGGCAGGTTGATTCCCTGACGGGATCGGACGACGCCCGACTGAACGACGACGCCCTCGACGTAGTCTTTGCCTTTTTTGGTAATCTCGACGCTGACCAGCCCGTCACACATCAAAACGCGGTCGCCTTTTTTCAGTTCGTTAACCAGCGGTTCGTAAGTTGACGTCAGCCAGTTCTTTTGCGGCGACGTTTTCCCGCGAATAAACCGGATCGTTTCGCCCTGAACGCAGTCCAGCTCTCCGCCTTCAATTTCGCCCAGACGCATTTTCGGACCTGCCAGGTCCATCAAGACGGCAATGGGAACGCCGGCTTTCTTTTCTGCCTTGCGAATCAGCGCCAGGTTTTTAGCGAACGACTCAATTGTCCCGTGAGCGGCGTTAATTCGGAAGACGTCGACTCCCGCGTGAATGAGTTCTACGAGTTTCTCGACCGACAAAATCGCCGGCCCGACTGTTGCGATAATTTTAGTTTGACTTGGACGAAGCATGGTATAATTCGGAATTAGGAATTCGGAATGCGGAATTATTAGTTGCGAGTTGCGAGTAGCGAGTTGCGAGTTAGGGGCAACAAGCTAAAAGTTGTTGTTTCTAATAATTGTATTCAATTATCAAATATATATCAAGGGGGGAGGACGATGGCTTTATGGTTCAAACGAAAAATTGGAAGTATTTTAACACGAAACACACGAAAAGAACGAAACAAATGAAAGGATTATTTTTCATCTTAAACTTTTCGTGATTTTCGCTTATTTTGCGTTTTTCGTGTTAAAAATCGAATGAATCACAAACGATTATTGATTTGTCAATTAACCAATCGGCGAAAATCCGTTTAATCCGTCAAATCCGTGAACGGACTGACCTGCGAAAATGCTAGTGCCATCTTACAGACGTGCAATTATTTCGCGTCTTTTTCCAGCTTTTTGAATGCGGCGGGAAGGAACTCCAAAATGCGTTGGGCTGTAACGGACGTCTGACCGAGGGATCGGGCGGCTAAGTCGCCTGCCAGGGCGTGGACGTAAACGCCGATTTGCGCCGCGTCAAACGGGTCGTACTTCTGAGCGACCAGCGCGGCGATGACGCCTGTCAGGACGTCGCCCGCTCCGCCGGTTGCCATGCCGGGGTTTCCCGTCTTGTTGGTATACGTATGGATTCCGTTTGTAACAACGGTTTTGTGTCCTTTGAGAACGATAATCGCGCTGAGTTTAAGAGCCATCTCTTTGGCTTCTTCAATCTGCTCCTCACGCGTCTGCTTTTCCGCAGCGCCGGTCAGCCGCGCGAATTCCCCCGGATGGGGCGTCAGGATTCTCGGATGAGTCGCCTTGAACTTGAGAGAGCTTCTCGACAGAGCGTTGAGGGCGTCCGCGTCGATTACCATCGGTTTGTCGGATTTCTTGTACAGAACCCGAACCAGCTCGTCCAGTTCCTTTGACTGTCCCAGCCCGGGACCGATCGCGATTACCGACGCCTTTTGCGCCTCTTCGAGAATTGGGTTGAGCGCGGAGTTAGAGATTTTCCCGGACTCGTCGCAGGGCAGGGGAAGGGTCGTGTACTGGCGGTCGTATCCCGCCACGACTTCTAAGCAACTTTCAGGAACGGCGACGCGCGCCAGTCCGCAGCCGCTTGCCAGCGCAGAGCTGCCGCACAGCGATGGCGCCCCGTACATGCCGCGGCATCCGCCGACAACCAAAACGGTTCCGAACGTTCCTTTATGCGAATCCGCCTCTCGCGGCGTAAGTTTGAATCTCATCTTGACAAAGCAGGGAAAACGGTTGATAACAGTTATTGATTTCGATATGGTAATTATACCATATAATAAAGAACGTCAAGAGAGAGCAGGGGCAAATAACCGACTCTGAGCGCGGATATCGCCCCGATTTAACCGCTACATGCTCGCTGACGGGAGCGGGTTGGACAGGGCGGCGTTATACTGGTTTATCGCTTTTTGCAGAATTGCTTTTTCTGATTTAGTGAGCATGTCAATCGACAAGACTGTAATAATCTGCTTTCGGTTTTTATCGTAAACGATGGGAATGTACTCGTCCTGATAGCGAATAACCGCCTTACTGCGCGCTAAACTCTGCTTTTTCAAAAAACAGAAATATTTCCCATGAGAGCAAATCTGGCTCATCTCTTTATATTGCTTTTTGCTGATTGCTAGTCCAACCCGTTCCAGCGTTCGCCGTTTGGTATGAAGTTCCAGATTTTTGCATTTTGAACGATGTTTTCTTCGCATAATTAATCTCCGATGAATGAAATAGGACTCGTGAAAAATAAATCTAACGAATCTTAACGATATTTGCCCTTCAGGGGAACCTGAATTACCATGAAATCGAAGAAAAATTAAAATTATTGCATTTGAAGAGTTTGCATTATAGCGTTTAGATAAAATAGTAAAGTTTCAAGCTCTCTGATAAAATCTCCTATTTTAATATTTCTCGATATTGTAAAAAGCAAAATATTGGATATAATAACCAGAAAAGCAACCAGTATATGAGAATTCGGGCTTTCCCAATGGATGATTTATCTAACAACGCTGACGTCAACGAAACTATCGACACCGCTTTTGGCGTTGAGATGAATCGCGATATACCTCTCGGCGACGGCGAACGAGCGCTTTCTGTCCTGTACGCTTTACAGAAGGAGCGCGAGTCCAGCGCCGATTCCGGTTCGGTTGAATATCTCGATCCGGAGCTGACAGCGCAGATTGACTCGTTTTCCATGTACGACGTTGTCGTTGAGACGTTGCAGTGGTTTCAAGAGAAAAACGTCTGCCCGTCTGTTCCGATTACGCCCGAGACTCGCCTGGAAGCGCTCTTTCCCGCCAAAGGACGCGAGAAGAACTGGATGCGGTTTATTCTCGATCTGCAACATCAGGATTGGGAGACGGGACGAGCGGAATTTCTCTCATTGCCTCTGTCTGTTATAAAATTTATTACCTGTATTAATGTTGTTTTTGTAGTTATTTTGCTGTCGTCCATTCTGATTGGAATACTCAACGCGGTTAACGTAATTGGATGTTTGCCTCAATGGCAAAAATTTGTCTATTTTTGGACATGTCAGTTTTTGTTTTTCTATCTTGGATTTTACATTCTTATCTACTTTATTATAAACCTTCAGCCTTTCAAATTTTGTACGAAAGAGTTTAAGGGCGAATTCAATACAGTAGAAAAGCTGTCGAGTTATCTCAAGGAAATAAACCTTTTCAGAATTGCCGATCCCGATGCGGAAACGCTTGCCAAATCCGGCTGCCCGATTTGTAAAAAGATACTCGCTGTTCTGTCGCGCCAGTCGAGAATTCCAGAAGAGGAATTGAATCTGCAATCCCGGTTGGATTCTCTATTTCATGGAAACAAAGCGTATTCCGTATGGAATGGGCTGATAAAGGAAATGACGAAAGAGAAATTCAATTTGCCTCACATCATTCCGCAGCGCCTCAGCTCGCACTCAGTAATTATAAACTGGTTTTTGATTTTTCTTAATTGGTTTGTTGGAGCAGGCTTGGTAATTGGAAGCGGATATGTCATTTATGTGAGCGAATTTATTCAATCGAAATCTGGCGCCCCAATAATTGATAATTATATTACTAATCCGTTTTTAAAAGAGCTGTACTTTTTGTTGATTTATATTTTTCTGGGATTTGTTCTTGTCCTGTTTCTTATAATGTTTATAATGGCGATAATTGCCATGTTCGACTACTTCCTCTTTCCGCGATACAGCTTTCCCGTTCGCTATCAGACCGTTGCCAATCTTGTCAACCGGTTTCGAGCCGCCAACGTGGAATGGCTGGCGGAGAACAGCCCGGAATCGCTGGACGCTAAACTGCGGACGCTGGCGTTTCCTAATGCGGAACAGAAAGAGGTTATCGAGAGGTTAAAATCAGAACAGGAACTGGGCGAAGAGGAACTTGAGGATTTCTGATTATAGAGTTTTTATGTAGCACGTTGGAAAAGGCTGCGCCTCTGGGCGCCGCAATCTCCGAGATTTTAGTTTATCATAATAACCCCGCTTGATCTCGGGTTCATGTTCATCGGGATTTCTTCTGCGCCGAGAATGGTGAGGTAGGGAAATCTGTCCTGGAATAACGCCTGAACCAGAGCGCGAATTTCCGACGACGTAATCAAAACCGGCGGGCGGCGATTCGTGCGGAGCTGTTCGATTTCAATGGCGAGTTTCTGGTTGAGCTGCGCTCGGAGCGAGGGCGAGATGCCGATTTCCACGTCGTTGTCGACGATGCGGCAGTTGTCGCGAATGGCGGTCTGCAGGTCGGGCGAAAGCATAATCGCCAGGATTTCGTTGTCGGAATCGGCGCAGGACGTGCAAATCGTTCTGCCGAGTTTTTGTCGAACGCGTTCGACCTGTTCAATCAGATTTCCCGACGGGTTACTGCCCAGTACGTCCAAAATCAGTTCCAGCTGACGAATGGGAACGCGCTGTTTGAGCAGACGCTGTAACACCTGTTCGACGGCGGAAAGCGTCATGACGCTGGGAATCAGCTCGTCGACAACGGCGGGCGACGTCTTGCGAAGTTGGTCGATTAACGCCTTGGCGGAATCCCGCGTGAGCAGTTCGTCCGCATGCAGAACGCAAAGCTCCTTGAGATGATTGAAGATCAACTCGGACGGTTCGCGAACGACGTAGCCTTGATTTTTCGCTTCTTCAATTTGAGACCGGTTAATCCAGTAACCCGGATTTTTGGTTTCCGGCTCCTGGTCGAGCAACCCGGCAACCGTCCCGTACGCGTCGCCCAAATCGACGGCAAACGCCATGTCCGGATAAATCATCTTTTTGCAGACCGGGACGCCATGTAGATTGATTCGGTATTCGTTGGGTTCCAGTTCCGGGCAGGAATCTGTAACAGACGTCTTCGGCAGAAGAATCCCCCATTCCCGGGCGAAATACCGGCGCGTTTCTCGAATCGCGTTCAGCAGGGTTTCCTGGGTAAAGACGCCTGAAAGCCCGCGCCCGAGCTGAATCTCAATCGGGTCGACGGTTAAGAGGTTGTCCACCGCCGACGCCTTTTCCGTCTCTTTCTTTTTAATAAGAATCTCTTCGCTGCGCCGCTGCTGTTCTTTGTTCCGTTCGTTGAGAATCCACGCCAAGCCGACAAACCCGGTTCCCAGCAGCATGAGCGGGATTTTGGGAAGCTGCGTCAGCGTGAGGAGGAACAGGAAAACGCCGGTCGCCAACAGCGCGCCGGAATGGGAAAAGACCTGGTGCGACACTTCCTCCGGCAGCTCGGTCTTTTCGGCGCTTCGCGTCATGAGCATTGCCGCCGCCAGCGAAATGAGCAATGCGGGAAGCTGGCTCACAAGGCCGTCGCCGATGGTCAATCGGGTAAAGACGTCCAGCGCGTTTGTTACATTCATTCCCTGCGACAGACCAATAACCAGCCCGCCGACAATGTTGACAGCGGTTATGCAAAGCCCGGCAATGGCGTCTCCGCGGACGAATTTGCTGGCGCCGTCCATAGCCCCGAAGAAGTCGGACTGCCGCCCCAGCTCCGCGCGGCGGTTTTGGGCGTCCTGCTGGGTTATCAGCCCGGAATTGAGGTCAGCGTCGATGGCGGCTTGTTTCCCCGGCAGGGAATCCAGTGCGAATCGTGCGGCGACTTCGCTGATTCGCGACGCCCCTTTGGTAATCACGAGGAACTGAATCAAGACGAGAATCAGGAATATCACGACGCCGACAACCAGATTGGAGCCGGTCACGAAATTGCTAAAGGCGTTAATCACCTGTCCAGCCGCCAGGGCACCGTCTGCCGGAGCGTTGGTAAGAATCAGCCGGGTTGTGGCGATGTTCAATACGAGGCGAAACAGCGTCGTCGCCAGTAGAATCGTGGGGAAGACGCTGAATTCCAATGGAGTGCGAATAAACAGCACCGTCGAGAGCATCAATACGGCAAACGCCAGGTTGATTGACAGCAGAAAGTCCATCGTCCACGCCGGCAGCGGCGCCAAAAGAACCGCGACCGCCAGGATTATCGAAATCGGCAGGAGCGCAGCGCGGAGGTATCGTCCCCAGGACGAGGACGGCGAGGATTCGGACGACATCAGGGTAGGCGTTGACATATTATCTATTCGCAGGAAACGAGCGCTCGGCGATAAACCAATTACCGCCCCGACGGCTCTGTCAACGCTTATAATACTCTTTTTTCGATTTTCTGTCTAT
This sequence comes from Thermoguttaceae bacterium, assembly GCA_045586185.1. Lineage (GTDB taxonomy): Bacteria > Planctomycetota > Planctomycetia > Pirellulales > Thermoguttaceae > RUG11551. The sequence continues at coordinate 29,226 of JAZMZV010000015.1, forward strand.
ATCAATATAGAAAAAACAGGGCAGTTAGCACACGGATTCAACGGATGAAACGGATATTCACCGATTGATAAACTGTGATTCTATCATAATCGACTAAAAGAGCATTATTCTAATTCTTAATTAGATAAATTAAGAAAGAAGGGAGATTTAGACTGACCGTTAACTAATCGGCGCGAATCCGTCCAATCCGTAAAATCCGTGTGCGGATGACCTGCACATAACCAATGGGAATTAATCCGGATTTACGCGAACTCGCAAAGACGCTGCGGGGCAGCAGCGTTCGCCGGGCGTTTTGCCGGGGCATTGTTTCAGTCCGGAGCAGTTGAGGCAGATGGCGTCTTCCAGTTTGCGTCCTTCGGCGAACGCAGCGAGGCTTTCCATGGTCGTCTGAGCGATGTTGGATTCCGCCTCTTGCGTGAAAAACGCCTGATGGGAAGAGATGATAACGTTGGGAAACGTCGTCAGACGAGCCAGGGCGTCGTCCTGCATGACGTCGCTGGAACGGTCTTCAAAGAAGTAGTCGGTTTCCTCCTCGTAGACGTCCAGGCCGGAGGCGCCGACTTGCCCGGTTTTTAGCCCGTCGATGAGGGCGGCGGTGTCGATGAGTTTGCCGCGGCTGGTATTGATTATCACGACGCCGGGTTTCATTTCGGAAATGGTCTTCGCGTTAATCAGATGGACGTTGTCCGGCGTGAGCGGGCAATGGAGCGAAATAATATCGCTGTTCCGGAAAAGCGCATCAAGGTCAACGTACTGGAAATGCAGCTCGTTCGCCGCTACCGAGTTGGGGTAGAGGTCGTAAGCGAGAACGTTCATTCCGAATCCCTGTAACAGCCCGATAAACACGCGCCCGATCTTGCCGGTTCCGATAACGCCGATCGTCTTGCCCCGCAGGTCGAACCCCATCAGCCCATTGATGGAAAAGTTGCTTTCTCGAACCCGGTTATAGGCGCGATGAATCTTCCGATTGAGCGTCATGAGCAGCCCCAGCGTGTACTCCGCAACGGCATAGGGGGAATACTGCGGAACGCGAACGACCGGAATGCCGCGTTCGCAAGCCGCCTTGAGGTTGACGTTGTTGTACCCGGCGCAGCGCAAAGCGATCATCCGAACCCCGTTTTGGGCGAGGGACTCAATCGTCGGCTCGCTCAAGTCGTCGTTGACAAACGCGCAGATGGCGTCGAATCCAGCTGTCAGCGCCGCGGTTTGAGGACGCAGCTTCTCTTCGAAATACGTCAGGTCGAACCCGTACTTTTTATTCTCCGCGTCGAAAAAACGACGGTCGTACGGCTTTGCGTCAAAAACAGCGACTTTGAAATCCTTGTTAATCATAGTTGCGAGTTGCGAGTAGCGAGTTGCGAGAAATACTGTATCGGGTAATTATATCAATCCGATAAAGGCGTTATTTACGGCGCGAGTCGGAACGCGTCGGGGTCTGCCGCCAGAGCGGCTTTGAGTATCAGGACGCGGTCGCTGGGCTGGCGTTCGTACAGAATAATTGTGTTTTTCCCTTTGGACAGCGGGACCGGACGGTTTGGTCCTGCGCCGTCTCCCCCGAAAACGGGAGACGCGACGTTGTGCCACGGCTGGTCCGTTCGCTTTGAACCGAGAGAAATAACGTTCTTCTTTTCCTGCCCGTTAACGGACATATATCGCCACGCGGGGGTCTGATACCCGGTCTTGGCAAAGAGCCAGTATTCGCCATCGGCGGGGACGTTAAACGTAAGCGCGACGCCGCCCGATGGAAGCGTTTTGATTTCGGAAGCGTAAATCGCGTCTTTGCGCGCCTGCGCTAAAAGCCGGGCGTTTTCGCGGGAATCGACTGTAACGGAAACGACGCGCGAGAACCCGGACGGGGTTCTAATCGCAAACGCCGACGTGTATCGCCGCGCCTGTTTGACGCCAGCAGGATTGACGCGAACGGTCAGCGTCTGCCCGGATTTGAGCGTTCCCGACTGCGGCGTTACCGTAAAGAAATCAGCGGCGCTCGGCTGAACGATTTGGAAGGAGTCGGAATAGCCAGTCCCCTTAACGAGGATTTTTATCTCGGCTTTGTCTGTTACAGAATCGCTTTTAGCGGACAGTTCAACCGTCTGAACGGACGTGTCAAAGGGAACTGGTCGGAATGGAATCGACTCAACGTCGGCTTTGTCGATCGCGCCGATACTGACGCTCGAACGGGCGGCAAAATTCGGGACGGCTTTGCCTTTTCCGAACGCAGGCGAGTTGGTCTTTAGTTGAAAGCGTCCGGAAGATTCGTTGAGAAACAGCATGTCGTGCGCGTCCCGAGCGATTCCGTGCTGTTCCTGATTGAATTTGCTTTGAACCTCTTGAATATGCTTTGCCGCGTTGTATCCTGTAACCAAATCGTAATCGAAATCGGACTGCAGCGGCGCGAAGAACTGTCGAGTTGTAACGCTTCCGCCGACGTAGAGGTTGTTGCGGCTAAACGCCTTGAACAGGGGCGGCTTGCGGTTTGCCAAGGCGTCGTATTCGGACTGCGATCCGCCGGGGCTGGAAATGCCGCCGTATCCGACGACTGTGTTGTTGATAAAGTGTAGACGCCCCAAGCCCAGGTTTCCAAAGACGTTTTTAATCCCGGCGCCGACCAGGTCGAACTCGTCGCCCGCGTTACAAAAGATGTTGTTATAGTACCACGCGGGACCGAGTTTGCACGGGGCGGTACTCACGCCGCACAGGCAGCCCTCCGTTCTGTTATAGAAGAATCGGGCGTTGACCTGACCACCGTCCAGCTCCATGCCGTCGTCGTTGCCGAACCCGAAGAAATTCCCGCAGACTTCCGCGTCCTGCCAAATCGCGCCGTTGTCTTTTCCGTTGCCTAACCCTTCGGAAACGTCGTTCCAGCGGTGAGCGTCCGATCCGATAAAGTCGTTGTATCGAACGGCAATGCCTGTCGAATACCCAATGCATAGCGCGTTCGGCCCGGCAGGATGAGAATAGAACCAGCTGTTCGCTGTTCCCCGCGGGTCGTGAACCCAGTTGCGCTCGATGAGCAGATTGGACGAGTTCGTTACGTAAATTCCAGCGTCGTTGTTGATACAGCGTCCGTTTTGCTCGTAATACTTCCCGTCGAGGTCAACGCGCTGCGTTCCGATTCGACCGTAATTAGAGATGTCGCAGTTGAGAATCTGGACGCCGCGGCAGTTGTCGAGCTGAATTCCGTGACGGCGTCCGCCGAGAATTGTCAAGCCCTCTAAAATGACGAACTCAACGTTAGAAAGATAAACGGCGGATTCTTTATCGCTCCCGCCGTCGATGACCGCGCCCTGCGCCAAGATGTAACGGATATAGCCGTCTTGAGTTCCCGATTCCGTAATCGTCTGCGGACCGAGCGTTTCGTTCTCTTTTCCTAAAACCACTGTTTTGGCGACGGGAACGTCAACGGACTTCGTTTTGAATTCCCCTTTGAACTGTCGAACGCCCAGCGGGGATTTAATTGCGACTTCGTACTGATATTCCGCGTTCTCTTGAAGATGAACGAACGTTCCTCGAGCGCAGCGCTGACCCGGCACGCAAACCAGCGGGAAGCCCTCCTGCCAGAGCGGGTTCTGATTGGCTTTTGTTGGCTTGACCCGAAATCGCGTTTTGGACTGAAACTGCGATTCGTCGTCCGGAACGCCAACGTTGACGTTGACGCTGCAAACGCGGTATCCGGGCACGACTTCAAATTCCGGCGCGTTTGCGGTTAGCGAAACCGGCTCGTCTTTCTTCTCCGGTTTCGATTTCGGGACGGCTATCTCAACGAGCGTTTCCGTTTCAACGAGTTTAATCTCCGTAAAGACGAATTTCTTCCCGACTTGTCCGCGGGTTTCGATTCGCAGCAGGGCTTGAATCGAATCCGCCTCTCCTGTATTGACCGCCAAGAGCGTGGGAACCGTTTTGTTCCCCTCGGGCGGAAAGCCGTACATGGCAGGTCGGGCGATTTCCTTTTTGTCTTTGAAGAGCTTGATTTGCAAGCACGCTCTGTGCGGCTCGTCAGCGACAATTTTGGCGCTGAAAAGCAGATTGACGTTCTTCTTCGTCAGCTTGACCGTCTGCCCCAGTTCCGTTAACCGGCCTGGCGTTTCTTTCAAGACGGTAATCTCGACACCGTCAGGAACGGCTTTGACCGCGGTAGAATCGGAATAATGACGCCAGTTGATTAACGGCGGCGTCAGAAGCGATGCAGCGTCCTGCGCCTGAAGGGTTGTTACATTCAAAAGAACAAACAGAAGAAAGGGTAATCGTTTCATGGTTATAAATCGTCGTCTGAAATGACTTCGCCGCAGTTGTACGTAAACAGATTGACAAACGTCTCCGGGTTCATGTTGTGAACGTGGAAATGCACGGAGCCGTCTGCGTAAACGAAATTGCAGCCGCTCGGATGGAAAGAATACATCTCGTTTGCGTTTTCGCAGTTGATCATTTCTGTTTTGAAACAAACGGTATGGGTGTAGAAATAGGCGTCAACGTCCGCCCATTTGGATCCGGAAATCGTAGCTTTATTTTGATACTTACCCTCTTTATAGTAGTAGGGGCGACCGGCGTCTTCAAAGAACAAAAACGTGCTGGACAAACCGTCTGTAATCTGAGACGATTTGAGAGACAATCCATCTTTCTTTAATACTCCTTCCCAGTTCATTCGTTGAGTAATAACCCCGTCTTTAACCAGTTGTTTGTAGGCGGAGGAGTCCACCCAGACGTCGGCGGCGTAATCGGCGCAGTAATCGTCTGTCTGAACTGTCGACGGACAGCGATAGGCAGGAATATTGACTTTGTAGGCGTTAGTATTGGGCGATGTGTTCCAGTTTTTCGTCATATCGAAGGCGTCGTAAACGTTTTGAAGTTCCATGTAGGGAAGAATAAACGTCAGACAGTTGTGCTTTGGCGACGTGGTGTGCGACGGTGGGAACCGCTGAAACGCAGATTCGTAGTTAATCATCGCCAATCCGATCTGCTTGAAATTGTTAGAGCATTTCAGGCGTCTTGAGGCTTCACGAGCGGACTGGACCGCTGGAATCAGCAGCCCAATTAACACCGCAATTATTGAAATAACTACCAACAGCTCAACCAGCGTAAAGCCGGAAGTCTTTTTGTCGTTTCCCATTAAATCCCCCTTATTTCCCTGACCTTGTTATGAATTCACCGAGAATTCATTTCACGTAAATAAAAATCCCGATAATCGTCGCCAGCCAAAGCAGAACGGAAACGATTAACGGTTTGTCTGACGTTATCGCTTCCACCGCGCCGTCGTACTGACCGCTGATGGAATCCAAGAAATATCTGTATATACCGAAAAAAACAAACGGAACTGTAATGACTAAACAGCCCGTGTTATGAAGTTCAATAGTACTTGGAGATACTGTGTAGAGCGTATATGTCAGCAAACTGCACGCGGCGGTTACGCCCAGCAAGACGTTTAAAAACTTAACGGAATAACGCTGCAGCGACGATCGATACTGAGCGTCGATTCCAGAGACGGAACATTCCATTTGGCGTTTGCCAAATCCCAAAAACATTGCCATCGACAGGGTGGAAATCAAAATCCAATGCGACGGGACAGCTAACAGAACAGCGCATCCGCCCAGAATTCTCAAAACAAATCCAAACGCGATTGAAACGACGTCAATTATAACCAGTTTTCTAAACAGGAAATCGTAAACGACGCTGTTGAGTAAATACGTCAAACCGACGATTGCAAAGTAAAACGCGGGTTTTTGAAAATTGCCCTGAAAGAAGTACAATCCCGTCAGCGCGGCAAACGGAAGGAGAGTCAAGATTACGCAGAGTACAAGCGCAGTTGGAATCGAAACAGCGCCAGAAGCAATCGGGCGTTTGCATTTTCGCGGGTGCTGGCGGTCGGATTCCGCGTCGCAGACGTCATTGAGAATATAAACGGCGCTAGACCATAAACAAAAGCAGACGGTTGCCAATACAGACAGAAGGACTGCCGTCCAGACGTTGGGCGTCCACAGCGCTCCCGAAAACAGGAGCGGAAACAGCACGAAAACATTTTTAAACCAATGTTTCGGACGCAGCAGCTGAATTACTGTTTGCATGGCATCATGTCAATTGACGAAAGTTTATTTTATACTCTATTATTATTATAAACAAATCGTCATTAAAAACAAGGGGACGGGGGATTTTTCCATCTCCTTGACAATCCGTGCCAATTCGGTACACTGGACGGCATGAATACACGAATTATTGGCTGTCATCTGTCGGTTGCGAAGGGGTTTGCCGCGTTGGGAAAGGACGCTCAGCAGATCAAGGCGACTACGTTTCAGTTTCATTCCCGAAACCCGCGCGGGGGAGCGGTAAAAAAGCGCACAGACGCCGATATCGCCGCGTACGTTCAGCTGGTAGAGCAGGGCGTCTCGCCGGTCGCTCACGCGCCGTATACGCTCAACCCGGCGTCGGCGGATGAGGCGGTGCATCAGTTTGCTCTCAAGGCGTTTCAGGAAGACTGGGCGAATCTGCGCCGGCTGCCGAAATGTCTGTATAACTTCCATCCAGGATGTCATGTAGGGCAGGGCGCTGAAGACGGAATCAAACGGATTATCGAAACGCTTAATATCGTTCTGAACGAAGAGTCTGAGCAGCAATTAAATGAGCGACAAGACAACCTGATTCTACTGGAAACCATGTCTGGGAAAGGCTCAGAAATCGGCTGGCGGTTTGAAGAGATTCGCCAGATTATCGACGGCGTCGAGCGGTCTGAACTGATGGGCGTCTGTCTGGATACGTGCCATATCTATTCCGCCGGATACGACCTGGTCAGCGACCCTGAACGCGTTGTGAAAGAATTTGACGCTGTTATTGGCTTGAACCGTTTGAAGGCGATTCATCTAAACGATTCCATGCACCCGCTGGGAAGTCGAAAAGACCGCCACGCCTGTATCGGTCAGGGAACAATCGGCTACGAAGCGCTACGCCGCTTCGTCGACTTGCCGGAGTTAGAGAACATCCCCTTAATACTCGAAACGCCCAGCGATTTAGACGGCTGGGCGAATGAGATACGGATGTTTCGGTCGTGAGGAGCGTTGCTATAAATCCGCGCCTTCGTGGATGTTTTCGAGGAACTCGTCGTTGGTTTCCGTCTTTTCCAGACGGGAAGTGAGCGCTTCCATGGCGTCACAGGGATTGAGTTCCGACAGGACGCGGCGGAGAGCGGATATCTTCGCCTGTTCCTGCGGGTTGCGGAGCATCTCTTCTCGTCGCGTGCCGGAGGCGTTGATGTCGATGGCGGGCCAGATGCGGCGGTCGACGAGGGTTCGGTCGAGAACGATCTCCATGTTGCCAGTCCCTTTGAATTCCTCGAAAATAACCTGATCCATGCGGCTGCCGGTGTCGACAAGAGCTGTTGCGACAATCGTCAGCGAGCCGCCTTCTTCCACGCGTCGGGCGGAGCCGAAAAAGCGTTTGGGGCTTTGCAGCGCGTTAGCGTCGACGCCGCCGGACATGATCTTGCCGCCAGTGGGACATTCCGCGTTCCACGCCCGCGCCAAGCGGGTGATGGAATCCAGGAAAATCAGCACGTCGCGGCCGTATTCGACCATGCGCTTGGCTTTTTCAAGAACGATTTCCGACACCTGAATGTGACGCGACGACGTCTCGTCAAACGTGGACGAAATCACCTCGCAGTTGGGGCCTTTGACCTGGCGCTCCATGTCGGTTACTTCTTCCGGACGCTCGTCAATTAAAAGCATGATGACGTACAGGTCAGGATAGTTTCTCAACGCCGCCTTCGCCATCTTCTGCATGAGAATGGTTTTGCCGGCGCGGGGCGGGCTGACGATTAACGCTCGCTGACCGAACCCCAGCGGGGTGATAAGGTCTGTAACGCGCGTATTGAGTTCGTCCGGCGTCGTTTCCATTTTAATGCGTTCCGTCGGGTGGATGGCGGTGAGGTCTTCAAAATCTTTGTGACGAATCAGCTCGTTCGGTTCGCGATAGTTGATAGCCTCAATGCGAAGGAGCGCGAAATACCGCTCGTTTTCCTTCGGCGGACGAATCTGTCCGGAAATGGTAACGCCGTTTTTCAAGCCGAATCGGCGGATCTGGCTGGGCGAAACGTAGATGTCGTCCGGGCAGGAGATGTAATGGTAATCGGCAGACCGGAGGAACCCGAACCCGTCAGGCAGAATTTCCAGCGTGCCTTCTCCGTAAATGAGACCGTTGAGCTTGATGCGCTCTTTGAGAATGCGGAAAATGAGGTCTTGACGCTGCGCGCCTTCCTCGTCGACGACTTCCAGATTCTCCTTTCGTGCGACTTCAATCAGCTCCGACATGGACAGCTTCTGCAAGTCCGCCAAGTTGTTGAAGTTGGTTTCCCGGAGCTTTTTGTAGATCTTGTCGAACTCGTCCTCGTCCTGACGCCCGTGATTGATTTCCTCCGCCAGCTCTTCCGCCAAGCTTAACGGCTCGGCTTCCAGATCGATGGGGTCGTCCTTCAAGAGGTTTTCATCAATGTCGTTAGGATTGACCTCGTACGGCTTGGGCTTGCGCGGCGGACGCGGCGCATCTTCCGGCATCGCCAGCGGGTCGTTGTCGTTGAACGAATAGGAATTGTACTGATACCGGTTGTACGGTCGATACGGGCGATTGTATCCGTTGTTGTAACGGTTGTTGTATCCCCCGCCTCCGTACTGACGGTTATTGTACCCGCCGCGGTCGTTATTGTAATTGTTGTTATAGTTGTTATTGTAATTATTGTATCCGCGATTGTACGGGCGGTTATTGTAATTCCGGTTGTACCCGCTGTTGTAGTTCTGATCGGAATCGGAGGTTGACTGGTTGTCAGAATTCGTCGTTTGCTGGTCGTAAGAATCCGCGCTGGCGTTGTCGCTGTAGTCTGAATAGTTGTTGTTGCCGGAGTAATAGTCGTTTCGATTCTGATAATAACCGTTGTTGTCTTGATAGCGGTTCTGCCCGTCGTATCTGTTTTGATTGTATCGACCCTGTCCGTAAGGTCGGTCCTGATAGGAGTACCTGTCCTGATTGTAGTTGTTTCGATTGTTCCACGTCCGCTGACCGTCGCGATTGTATCCCTTTCCGTACGGATAGCGGTTGTCTCCCGACCGGTTGTGTTCGCTCCCTCGCCCGGTCATGCCCAAGTTGAGCGTCTGCGGGTCGTTGAGGTCGAGCGTTTTGGAACGGTTCTTCTTATTGAACTGTCCGGAGGACGAATCGCCAAAACCGTCCAGGCGTTCCGGCAATTCCTCGTTGGAATTGAGAATCTGATCGATGTTTTCGTTGTCGTTTTGTTCCGAACCGGGGGTTAAAGGTTGGTCGTTCTGATTGTCTGTGGCAGGGTTTTCATAATCGTCAAACATGCTAACAAACCTCCAATAAATTATTTGAAAAGCTGGGAGGGGTTTTAGTCTTTTGAATTAACAGGCAGGATTTATGAATAAATATTCTTTTCTGACTTTTATCAATAATATATAATTATAATCAAAATTTCAGAAATGAAAAGAGGGGGGGAGGGAGGAGTTGGGGGAATTCGGAATTCGGAATTCGTAAGGCGGAATGCGGAAGGACGCAAGCGGGGACGAGGGAGGATTGGTTTAATCAAAGATGAGCGCTTGCGCGGGGACTGCGGCGGCTTGACGCCGCCTTGTCCAATGACCCGCTAATAGCCGTGGATGAGCCGGGACTCGTCAGTCCCCTGCCGCAAAAGATAAATTTTAAGCCGCAAAGAACGCAAAGGACGCATAGTTTTTAAAACTTCGCGAACATCCTCCGCAACTCCGCGTCTCCGCGTGAGATTTCCGGGGGCTTACGCACCCCGGCTCGCCTAAAATCGTGTACTAGCGGCGCCTACTCCGCCGTAAACTTCAGTACAATGTCCTTACCGGTCGACATGGCATCGGTTTTCGGCAGGAGAATGAAGTTGTCGGTAATCGTCGCGTGGAGATCTTTGCTGGATTCGTCAACGACGACGTTCTTAATGCGTTTGGGCAGGAACTGGAAGATCGGGCGACCGTCTTTGGTCGGCTCTTCTTTGCAGACGCCCTTGAACGAGTCCGCGCCGTTGAGCGGGACGATCGTCAGCGTCCATTCCGTTCTGCCGTCGTCAAGCTTCTTCGACGTCAGCTTCTGCTTCCAGGCTTTGTTGTTGGGCTTCATCGCGTTCTGCCAGGCGGGGTCGCCGTACAGAGCAACCATGTTCTGATCAAATCCCATGCAGTAAACGAATTCCAGCGTCTTTTTATCCAAAGACTTGAACTTCTCCATCTCTTCTTCCGACAGCTTCGGCATGATCTGAATCATGTTCATCTGGTTCAGCCCGCCGGTAAACCCTCTCGCGTTGACGTATTCCGGGAAAATGCGGTTGATGTGCCACGTAATCGCCTGATTGTTGGCGAAGAAGGCTTCAGCAGCGGTAAAGCGACCGGGCTGCTCGACGTAATAGTCTCTCAGACCCCAGCCCATGTACCCGAAGAAGGTGGGCTGAACGTATCCCGCCATCATGTTGACGCCGCCGGAATGAATGTGCGCCAGCGCCATCGCGTCCGGCCCGTCGATGTTGCCAATGAGGCAGTTCCCGACAGCCAGATAAACCTTGGAATTCGTATGCGTGATGGGGAACTCTTCCTTGTCTTTGGTTCTACCGTAAAGCTGACCGTTTTTGGAGAAGAAATAGCCGTTTTCGTAGCTGTAGCCGATTTGCCAGTCGCGGGGCGAGGCGTGCCCGGAGGTCATGAAAAGCTGATTCTTCCCGTAGGCGTCGGCGAGGGCGTGCGTTGTGTCGTCGGGTCCGTCGCGGCGTTCCTGATACGCGCCGTCAGCATCCTTGATTCCGTAATGGTTTTTCGTCCCTTCAGAATACCAGACGCCGGACTTGAACTTGGTCAAATTGACGCCGAACCCGGCGCAGCAGGTGTCGACTTTCATATCCGGCGCAGCAATGATTCGATTGACGTCGTTGACGTCGTACCCGGTCAGAATCGCCCAAATCGCGTCCGTATACGGGTCAGGGTCGAGGTTTCGGGCGGTGATGTGACAGAACTGAACGAAAATCTGGTTGGCTTCTTCGTACTTGGCGACAAAGCAGATGTACGTCGGCTGGAGTTTCTGCAGTTCCGGCAGGCTCTTGATGGGCATTTCTTCCCACGTAACGACCTGGACGTCGAACTTCTCGCTGTGCTTTTTCTTCAGAGCGTCTATCGCCGCGCTCCAGTCGGAGTCGGCAAGCGTACTCTGACTGACGCAGATCGCGTATACCGGTTTTTCGGATTCCTGAGCGCTGACAGCGCTGCAAAGGGTAAAAATCGCGCTCAAGGCGATGAACAAAACTTTTTTCATGGCAGTTTTTCGGACGGCTTGACGTCCGCGGTTAAAGGTGAGGGAACAGAGGCGGGGGAATTGGAACTGGCGTCCGACGTTGGCGCGGGTTCCGAATCGCTCGACTTGTCTGCTGACGGCGCATCGTCCCAAAACGAATTGAATTCGTCCCAAACCTCTGGATAATCTTCGCAATAATAAGGAATAACCATTTGGCTTACAATTAGTTGCGAGTAACGAGTTGCGAGATGGCGAGGCGCCGCTCGTTACTCATTTATTGGTACTGAACAATATTAATTATAACAACAAAGACGGTTTATACAAGAGGACAGGCGGGAATTTCGGGAAAAATTTGGGGAGGTGTGCAGGTCAGTCCGCACACGGATTTGACGGATTAAACGGATTATCGCCGATTGGTTAATGAAAGGCGGTAACGCAGCGAGTGAAACGAGCGAAGTTACGCTTTGTTTGAAGGGTGAAAAACGCAATGCGTAAGTCGAAAACCTTCCCGGGTCGCGGACGAAGTCCGCAAAAGAAATATTTTTTTCTTTTCTGTCCGCTCCCCTTTATTCTTCAACCGGCTCGTCGGGTTCCGGTTCTTCCTTTGGAAGAGAATAATAATAGTCTTCGATTCGCTTACGAATGGCGCGGTCTTTGTCAGTATAAAAGCAGGATACGTACTGACCCATTTTCGAGTTTACGATGATTTGATCTGTCCAAATATTAATGATCAACCAGTCATCTGTATCCTGTCCGGAATAAAGTTCCATCCACGGATAATAAGAAACGACTGAGATGTGATACCATCTTGTGGTAGATTTCCATTCGACAATGTCGTTGAACAGTTCGGAATCTTTGGGTATTACAAATGAGCGAGTTTCTCGGTCGCTTTCAAGTCTGAATGAACATTTAATATCTTCGTTTATAGGCGTCTGAATGCTAAACGGCGCAATCAATTTTAAGGAAACGCACAACGAGAATAAGCATAGTACAATTCCAGCCGCGATAATAAATCCCCAGTATAACCGCTTATTCGATTTTGTTTCCATATCGATATCCTGACTTAATGAAATTTCTGTTGTAAACGACCAAGAGCGTTTACAACCAGAGTTTGACTAACTGGCTATAATAACAATGGATTCAATCCAGCGTTAAGTATAGTCTATTCCACAATAATTACAAGAGGGGATAATGTTCATGTTAATTATAGTTGCTGATAATTTTCACGACGTCAAAGAATCAGTAAACGACGGTTTCAAACTATGTAACAGATTGCAAATTGCATCTTCCCGAAAAGAATGTTATTTCCAATTGCGTCACATATATTGAAAACGCGTCAACGATAAGGCATTTAAGCTTCAATTTGTTATTTTAACAAGATAAGCCGTCTTATCATAATGCAAACAGCAATAAAAGGGTTTAAAAATTTTTTTACAAAATTTCAAAAATGGCGTAACCTTTTCATTGCGGCAGGTGTATCAAATAACAGAAAACGGATTTTTGATAAAGATTGTTCAGCGCTTAACATATATCACACAAAGAATCGTATTCTGATCAGCGCTTTATTTGCTCAGGCGCAAGGTTATTGAATGAGCATTTTATCAACTCGCTTCATTATTTAAGGAGAATATTATGAAACATTTCTTGGTATTGGCGCTCTCGATTGTTGCGTTGTGCGGTATTGCAATGGCCGCTCGTGGAACTGCAATTGATTTCGGACAGCTTCCGCAGAAATCTCAGGCGTTTGTTACGGACAACTTTTCCAAAGCCGACGTCGCCTCTGTCACGAAAGAACAGGACGACAACGATTACGACGTCGTCTTTACCAACGGCGTTAAGGTTGAGTTCGACCGCAACGGCGAATGGGACAGCGTCAAAGGTAACGGCATTTCTGTCGCTTTCGCTCCCAAAGCGATTCATGATTTCCTGAACGAAAAGCACGCTGGCGTCAAAGTCGTCGAGATTGACCGCGACTTCAGAGACAAAGAAATTGAGGTTAAACTTGCCGACGGCATCGAAATCGAGTTCGACTGGAACGGGAATTTCAAGCGTTACGACCGATAATCTTCGGAACTGTTACAAGACCAACAAATAGATAGTCGCAGAAGAACCGGTGCGTAGAGTCGTTTCACACGCCGACCGCCGCAACGGTTAAAGAAAAAGCGTCCCTGAAAAGGGACGCTTTTCTGTTTCTATCGGTATTCGTTTTGAATGTTATTCCGCAATAAAGCGAATCTGGACCGGTTCGCCGTCGCGGCATTTGTCCGGGGCAGAAAGGAGAATGAAGTTGTCTGTAACGACCGCGTCGTAGGGGTTGCCGTCCTGAATTTCGACGCCCTTGACGCGCTGCGGCAGGAACTGGAAAATTGGGCGGCCGCCGCGCTGCGATCCGTTGTAGGAAAGCAGTTTGAACGAGTCTTTACCTTTAAGCGGGGTAACGGTCAGCGTCCATTCCGTCTTTCCGTTGTCGAGAGCTTTGGACGTCAGTTCCTGTTTCCAGCCGCTGTCCTGCGCCTGAATTTTGTTCTGCCACGCCGGGTCGCCGTAAATGGCGACAACGTTCTGGTCGTACTCCAGCCCGCTTTTCATCTGTCTTGGGCAGTCCTCGCGGTTGAGATTCCAGGTCAGCGCCTGATTGTTGGCGTAGAACGCTTCCGCGACGGTGAACCGCCCGGGCTGTTCGACGTAATAGTCCAGCATGCCCCAGCCCATGTATCCGAACCAGCTCGGAACGACGTATCCAACCTGCGTATTGACGCCGGCGGAATGAATCAGAGCCAGAGCCATCGCGTTTTCGCCGTCAATCCCGCCGATAAGGCAGTTGCCGACGCCCAGGTGGATTTTGGAGTTGGTTTGAGTAATCGGGAATTTGTCGCCGGTAACGGGTCGGCCGAATAGCTGCCCTTTTTCCGAGACGAAAAAGCCGTTTCTGTACGTGTATCCAATCATCCAGTCGTGAGTCGAGGCGTGTCCGGACGTAACAAAAACCTGATTCTGCGCCATCGCGTCGGCAATGGGCTGAGTCGTGTCGGCGGGACCGTCGGCTTTCTCGACGATTTCCTTGCCCTTCTCTTTGGAAACGACTTTGCCTTTGACCAGCTCGTCGTAGCAGATTCCGGAGTCAAAGGCGTTGAGCGGGACTTCGGTCGCAGCGCACAGAGTTGTAACAGTCATATCAGGCGCGGCGACGATACGCAGCGCGTCCGCCGGTTCAAACCCGGTCAGAATCGCCCAAATCGCGTCTGTGTACGGGTCGTCGTCCAGCTGGCGGGTAAGCTTATGGCACGCGACGACAAACGCGGGTTTCGCCTCGGACGGCTGGCAGACAAAGCAGATGTACGTCGGCTGCTGTTCTTTCAACGCCGGAAGAGCGTCTGAGATTTCTTTCCAGAGAACGACTTTAACGTCAAACTTCTCGGCGTACTTGTCTTTCAGAGCCGTAACGACCGGCGCCCAGTCCGCGTTCGCGTTGGTTTGATCGCTGACCACGACGCTGTATACCGGCTTGACCGGCTCTGCGGCAAAAACCGAAACGCTAATAACGATAGCGGCTAAAAATGATGCAATAAAGTTTTTCATAAGTGTAATTTGGGTAAAGGGGGTTAGTTTAATATGGTAAGTTGCGAGTTGCGAGTAGCGAGTTGCGAGAATAAATCTCAGAAGCGCCAGCGTTCTGCTAGAACTGCTTTCACGGTTCAATATTTGCAGGCGTAGGTAAAACCTACGTATCGAGAAAATCAAGCTCCGCACAAAAATCTCTCGCAACTCGCAACTCGCAACTCGTTACTCTCCGTAGACCGCTTCGATGAGGACTTCCGGGTAGTCGGTGGCGAAGGAGGTAATGCCGAGGTCGAGCAGGCGCTTGTACGTTTCGACTTTGTCGCCCTGCGACCACGTAATGACTTGGAAGACGATTCCGCGGTCGGCGCATTCCTTGTTCATTTCCACCAACTTGGCGCTCGACGGCGTGAATGGGTCGTCTTTGGACAAGTCCGTTTGAATGTGACAGTTCAGGTGATTCATGCCGCGGAAGTTGTTGGCGCGAAACTCCTCGAATCGCTTTTCCAGATTCTCCGGGCTGAACTTGCCCCAGACAATTCCCATCCAGTGCATTCCGCAGCCGTCGGGAATGATGTCGTTCCATTCGAGAATCTTCTTATAGGAACCGCTCGTATAGAACGCCTGCTTTTGCAGTCCGTAAGCGCGCACGAGCTGGGCGATCAGCTCCGCCTGCGAGCGGGACAGCCCCTTTTCGTCGATGTAAAGAATCCGTTCCGGCGATCCCTTCATGGCGGCAAAGACCGATTCCAGCGTCGGCATTCGTTCCGGGCTGAACTGGTCGCCGAGGTACTTCCCAACGTCCAGCCGGCGGACTTCGTCCCACGTCAGGTCGTGGACAGTTTTGTTTTTGATCTCGTCCGTTTCGTGCTTGAGGATTCGCCCCAGTTTGCCGTCGTGAAAGCAGACGGGAATGCCGTCTTTGGTAAACTGGACGTCGCATTCCGGGAACGCGCCGAGATTCCACGCCCAAAGAAAGGTTTCCAGCGTGTTTTCCGGACGCGAATTCCCGCCGCCGCGATGAAAGTTGAGCATGTACTTTACGTCCTTTGCCGCAACGGGCGGAAACTGAATCGGGGACGGCGGCAGCGGCGCTGGAGCCGGCGCGTCGTACGCCAGCGCAAACCCGTTCGCAGACGTCAGCAGACATCCCGCGCCCAGAATCGCAGCGCTTGATAAAAATTCTCGGCGAGTCGCCATGGTTTGTTACTCCTTTCGAAATGGGAAATATTTTTTTTGATAGCTACTAGCTTGTAGCTTCTAGCCTCTAGCTTTATTATTTTTGATTCCAGCGTTAAATATTTATGCTGAGAACTATGAAATCCAAGCTAACAGCTAGCAGCTAATAGCTTCTGAGCTGTTTTATTCTCAATATATCCCAACTCGCCGGACGTTTCAACCCCCCCGGGTGTAAAAAAACAGATTTTTGAACGATTATTCGTCTTTTGGTTGACAGGGAGAAAACAGCCACATGACAGAGCGTAAGAATTTCGTAAATCCTGAACCGGATTGCTCCTCCTCGTCCGGCAGAACCAGGATTTCTCGAATCGTCGCAACTCCAAACGCTTTGACAACAGATTCAATAGGAGCGTCCGAATTGCTGTCCGTTAGCTTGAACTTCAGTTCATAATTGTCGCAAAACGGCATGACGCCCCCGGCGGAGAAATCCGTTTTTTCCTCGGCGACGACAGCGCCGTTTGAATCGAAGAACTCCATCGCCAGCGGAAACTCGACGAAATAATCCGGGTCGTCTTTATTCTCAGACAATTCAACAATATAGAATTCTCGAAGTTGAGAAAACGACGCCAACTCGACGGCGCTGTCGCTGCTTTCCATACGGAGCGTCAATCGGCTGAAATTGATTGTTCGGCTTATAGATTCCAACAAATCACAAATAAAGAACGCTTTTTGGCGTTCGTCTAATTTCTCGTACGATTCAGACCACGTATTGATTATTATAGAAAAAACAGCGCCAGGGTTACTGGATTTCTTGCGATATTTAACAATCGAAATAATATCGCGATACATGTCGCTGTTCGTCAGGTTTACTTGGCTCTCGTCGGTCATTGTTAACGCTGAAATCGGGGATTCAATCAAATAAAGTTATTGAGGAATTATAGCGCTAATTTTGAATCTGTACAAGCCCCGCCATCTACCAAAGACGAAGCCAGTAACCTTCTCGGATCGCGAGCAAAGCTCGCCGAAGAATTATTTAGCCACAAAGAACGCAAAGGGCGTAAAGAAACAATCGACGGACGCTTTGCGGCGGAAGCCTCCGAAAATCCTCTTTCGCAGTTCACAACCACCGACCTGCTGGATCGTGGCTGTCTCAGCCGCCGAAGAAATATTAAACCACAAAGAACACAAATAAATAAGGACGCGAAGCTTTTGACAAGAAAAAATGCGTGCACCCGAGATATTCTATATTCTCTTGACAACGCTAATATCTCATGTATAATAAATATTAGGAAATGAAAATATAACAGCTTCCTGTTTCAAACAGCTAATCCCAGAGGAAACATTTATATGTCAAATATGCCATCTCTCCCTGACGCCAACCGCTCTCATTTGCTTGAGTTGATCGCTTTGGAAAATCTCGGTAAAAGCTTTCGTAACGTTTTCATTCTCATTGCGATTACTTTCGCGATTGCAATTGTCGCTCCTGTCGTAAATTGTATATGCAAATTATTTACTCAAAAAGCTTTGACAGAAACATCGACAGTCTTTTTTCTCATTTGTTGGTTTGGCGGAATGATTTACATTCTGTCCGTTGTAGTTGTGCTGATTCTATTTTTGATTAATATCTGGAATACGCCAGCGTCTATCGTTCGCGGAGGGGGAATTGGCAAAGTTTTTGTTGGACTGCTAATTGTGTGTCTTGGCGTGGATTTTTGTATTGACGCCATTCCAATTGAATACATGGCAATTCACGGTTTTGTCAGCGCCGTTCTCATTATCGCTGCGGTTATTGTTTATCTGATATATATGAAACGTCTCGCTGGCGCTGTTGGTTCTTCTCGCGTCAATCGCTGTATGAATTGTTTATTATGCGGCCTCATTCTATGTATTCCTCTGTCTGTCGCAAATACGATGACAGAGAATCTGACAATTCTGACAATCGAGTATATCCTGGGAATTATTTTTGGACTTGTTTCTTTCTTCTCCTTTCTGCTTTCATGCTATTTTATGTGGTCAGACATTTCAGCTTTCATTAAAAACCAAAGACAGCAAAACGACGATAGTCAACCAGTAAATCAACAGTAGTATCAGGAGTTTTGTGCATTTGGAAATCGAGACCGTGAATCTTTTTCAATTATCTTGACTTTTATTCTAAATTGGATACAATATTATATATTCAACATTTCTTTACCATCCAAAAGGAGATTACAGATGAAAAACGTTACAACTTCGCTGGCGCTGGTTTTTGCCGCGGTTCTTATTAGCTGGAACGCAACCGCGTCGTTCGCTCAAAAACCAATTGATATCGCTAAACCCGACGACACGTCTGACATGCCTAAATCATGGGAACTTCCCCCAATTGACGAATCAATCTCTGTTAAACAGTGCATTGCCGGAGCAAAAAAGGGAAAAGCTGACGCTCAAATCGAATTGGCTCTCCGTTATTTCGATGGCAATGGCGTCAAGCAGGATAGAGAAAAGGCTCTCGATTACGCCTTAAAGAGCGCTATGCAGGGAAATGGAAAAGCTTTGTATTTCCTCTCTTGTATTGAAGTCAACGTTTTCAAAAGCGAGCTTGGGTATTCCTATGTAAAACTAGCGGCAGAAAAAGGGTACGTTCTGGCGCAATTTCAAATGGGATCAATCAAATATACTCAGGGCGACTACGCTCAATCGTATCAATGGCATCTCAAAGCGGCCAAACAGGGTTATCTTCAATCCTGTTTTGAATGCGGCGCTTATTTGCTCACAGGCGACGGTGTAGAACAGAATCTGGAAGAAGCTGTTCGCTGGTATCGCATTGCGGCTGAAGGCGGACACATGCGCGCCCAGTTTGAAATGGGAATCTGTTACGCAAATGGTGAGGGCGTTGAACAGAACTACGAAGAGGCGGTCAAATGGCTTACAAAATCAGCTGAAAAGAATCATCCCAGAAGTTTATACACTTTAGGAGTGTTCTATCTTCAGGGCAAGGGTGTCGCTCAAGATCCTCAAAAAGGGATGAATTACATGATCAGAGCGTCTGTTCATGGTTCCAAGGAAGCAAGCGAATTTTTGCAACGCATTCAGGAACTAAACGACGAAGAAGACGAAGAAGACGATAGCCCATCTGAACAACCCCAAAAAGCATTTGGATGATTCCAGTTTGACGATTTTAATTTTATACTGCGTATGATTCGCGAATACATGAATAAAGTCCAGCGGTCGGCGCCGCTGGTTCATTGCATTACAAACTACGTTACGGTCAACGACTGCGCCAATATTCTTTTGGCGTGCGGGGCGTCGCCGATTATGGCGGACGAGCCGGCGGAAGTCGAGGAAATCTCGTCGCTGTGCAGCGCTCTGCTGATTAATATCGGAACGCTTAACCACCGGACGGTCGAGTCCATGCTTAAGGCTGGGCGGCGCATGAACGAGCTGGGGCGCCCGGTTCTGCTTGACCCGGTCGGCGTGGGCGCGTCCGCATTGAGAACGGAAACGGCGCTGACGCTCATTTCGGAATTGAAGCTGTCCGCGATTCGAGGCAACGTCTCCGAGATTCGCGCTCTGGTTGGACAAACCGGCTCTTCCCGCGGCGTGGACGCCTGCCCTGACGACTTCGTTTCGGAATCGAATCTGGACGACGTCAAGGCGATGGCGGGGGCGTTAGCGGTAAAGACGTCTGCGATCGTTGCCGTTTCCGGCGCGATTGACGTTGTTTCCGACTGCGTCAATACGTTCGCCATTCGACGCGGCCGCCCGGAAATGACGCAGTACACCGGCAGCGGCTGTATGCTTTCAGCGCTCACAACGGCGTTTGTTGCCGCGGAAAAGTCCGCTCAGTCCTGCGCGGCAGCGTTTGCTTTGATGGGCATGGCGGGAGAACGCGCCGTCGATAAAATGAATCAAACCGAGTCCGGAAACGCGTCGCTGGGAAAGTTCATCATCGACGAAATCTACAAAGCCCGGCGCGCTGCGGCTGATACGGTTCCCGTTATTACAGACGGCAAGGTGAACCGTCAGCGTCTGCGGGACTCGATGAAACTCTACGCTGTTACGCCGTGCGGACTAAAAGACTCTTTGACGCCCGCCGTCGAGTCTGCACTAAAAGGCGGCGCGACGTTCGTTCAGCTGCGTGAAAAAGGCTGCGATAAAGACGCGTTTCTCAAAGAAGCGCTTGAAGTCAAGACGTTGTGCAAGCAGTTCAACGTCCCGTTTGTAATTAACGACAACGTCGAAATCGCCCGGCTTGCAGACGCGGACGGCGTTCATCTGGGTCAGGACGACATGCCGGTCGAACAGGCGCGTCAGATTCTGGGCGCGAACAAGATTATCGGCGTTTCCGCCCATACGGTTGAACAGGCGGTAAAAGCGCAGCGCGGCGGCGCGGACTATCTGGGCGTTGGATCCGTTTTCCCCACGTCAACCAAGCTCGACGCGGAACCGATGTCGAAAGAGACGGTCAAAGCGATATGCTCTGCCGTCTCCATTCCCGTTATCGCCATCGGCGGGATTACCCGGGACAATCTGTTACAGCTTTCCGGCTGCGGACTGTCCGGCGCCGCCGTCGTCTCCGCTCTGTTCTCTCAACCTGATATAGAACAGGCGGCAAAAGAGCTGCTGGGGCGTATCGAAATGAGTATTGCTTGAGAGAAGCGCCCCTGTTGTTTTCTGCAGGTCAGTCCGTTCACGGATTTGACGGATTAAACGGATTTTCACCGATTGTTTTTTGGAAAAATAAGTTTGATTTATTTTAAACACGAAAAACACGAAATAAGCGAAAAGTAGGAAAATTTTTAAGAGTTAAAATCTTTCGTCCCTTTTCGTGTATTTCGTGTTAAAAAATTTTTTGAGCTGGTAAAACGCCTGTCTTATCATTCACAGGGGCGAATCGAAATTACTCTTTGAATTCAAATGCAGACTTAATCGGCTTGCCGCGCCAGCAGTCGGGAGCGGTAAGCTGCAGAATCCAGGCGGCGGTCGCGGCGATGTCGTAGTTGACGACGACGTTTTGAATCTCGCCCTTCTTTACGCCGGCGCCGTAGATAAGAAGCGGCGTTTCCATGTCCTGCAGTGTTTCGTGACCGTGTCCTTTGCCGGTTCCGCCATGGTCGGAAACCAAAAAGACGACGGTGTCCTTCAAGCGGTTGTTGTCCTGAAGGTACTTGAGAATCTGTCCGACGTAGCCGTCCAGTTCCTGAACCTTTTTATGGTATTGTTCCGAACCCCAGCCGTATTTGTGCCCCTCAGCGTCCGGGTCGGTAAAGTAGACGAACGTCAAGACGGACTTCTCTTTCATGTACCCGATCGTCGTGTCGACCAACTGCTGATATTCTTCCGGCGACGGCGAGGTCTGCTTCTTTTGAATGAACTTTGTATGCGCTTCGTCCGGGAGTTCGTGAAGGTTCTTGATGTTCTCCCACGTATACGCAGACGCGGTCAGGGCGCCGGGACGCTGCTGATGTACGACGCTGAAAATGTCCGGGAACTTGCCTTTGTCGGTCAAAACGCGTGACGGCAAATCCGGTTTGTCAGACCCCCAGGTTCGATATCCGTGGAGTTCAGAACCCGCGCCCATGAGAATCGTCGCCCAGTTGATAGCGGAAACCGACGGGAGAACGCAGCGCGTCTTGAGCGTCCAGGCGCCGTTGTCTCTCATCATTTTCAGATTCGGGATTTCATCCCAATTGACAAACGCGGAACCGTAGCCGTCCCAGCCCAAAATCAAAACGTGCTTCACCGGATTCGGCGCGGCTGCGTCCGCGTCCTGAGCAAACGCCTGTCCGACAGCTGTAAGTGTGACACAGCAAAACAGCGCAATCGCGATCAATCGTTTCATGACTTGCAAACCTTTCCTTTCTTAATAAATCAATATTGATACAATCTTAAATTACAAACGCCGCAGAACGAGCGATTCTCCGTACGCTTAAAGTTTCTGAGAACGCCTGAATTACGTCCTGTTGACATTTTTTCATTATAGCACAAATAGAATTCGAGTGTACAGCGTCCCGCGATTTTTCGACGAGGAATTAAATTTTGAATTCGAAAATACGGGGTTATTTTGGCTCATGCGCTCAAATAGCCCTTAAAATAGGGACTTTTTTAAACTTTTTTTCGAAAAATTTGTATTTTTCGCGTTTTTTTTCGAAAAACAGGCGTATACCGTATTGCAAAAAAGGCAAAATACGCTTTTAATAACATTATTCAGAATTTGCATTCGAGTGAATGCAGGGTTGATGAATCGAGAATTCAGGCGTTAAACAGACGTTTCCGCCTTTTTCAACCCAAAACACATTTTTATAGTTCTCTCGACAAGGATTGTTCAGGAGGAGTAATTATGGCTAAAGAAGCCGCTGCCAAACCCGCAGCCAAACCGTTGTCCAAAACCCAGTTGATCGCGGCTATTGCCGAATCCACCAAGTTGTCCAAGAAAGACGTCGCTGCTGTTATCGACGCTCTTGGCGATCAGATCAAAGGCGCTTTCACGAAAAAGGGCGCTGGCGTCTTCATGTTCCCGGGTCTGTTCAAGATTTCCAAGAAAGAAGTCAAGAAACGCCCCGCTCAGAAAGGCGTTATGGTTCTTGGAAAACCGCGTGACATCCCCGCTCGCCCGGCTTACAGCAAACCGCGTCTGACCGCCCTCAAGGCCCTCAAAGACATTGTTAAGAACGGAAAATAAGTTGGACAACCCTGTCGGGTTAGCTCAATAAAATAACGCTCGATATTTACTGCCAATGATTCGGCAAAAGTATCGAGCGTTTTTTATTAATGTAGCTCCTAGCTATTAGCTTCTAGTTGTTAGCTTGACGGTTCGTAATTCTTAGAATTAGATTTTAAAGCTAAAAGCCAGAGGCTATGAGCTAGAAGCTAAAACCAATTCTCTCATTACGGGAGTCTCATAACGGGCGCGTCTTCACCGGGCATGTCTTCCGGAACGGGAATGGTAACTTCGCCGGTTGCCGCCCATTCAGTTCCACGAACAAACGGGACGATGAACGCAACGCTCTTGCACTGGATGCCGGCGTGTCCCATGGTAATATGGAATACGCGTCCTTTGCCGTAGGAAATAACCATCAGCTGCGGTTCGTCACGGCCGTCGCCCCACTGTTTTGGGTCAGCCCAGGCTGTCGCCAGAATTTTAACGTTTTCCGCCGGACCGCGAAGCTGTTCGTAAAGCTCGTCTCTGCAATGACGGAACTTGAGCGGCAAGCCTTTGGTAATCGGGTGATCTGGATCGCGGACTTCAACGAGGAATTCGTGCTGAGCGCCGTGATTTCCGCCGGTTCCGTTGGTTTCGTGGTCGACAACCTGCTTGCCGTCTTTCCAGTACAGATACGGACCGAAGGCTTTATTGCGTCCGCCCCAGCCGCCGACGGCAATCATCTTGTTGTACTCCGCCCAGTTGGTAAACGAGTTGTCCGCCGCGTGGAAGGAAACCATTCCGCCGCCGTTTTTCATGTATTCTTCAAACGCCTTTTTGGTTTCTTCGGACCAGTCGTCTCCGTTGTAGTTCATAACGATAACGTCGTAGGCGGCAAAGTCCGGCTTGAACTGAGACATGTCTTGACCGTGTTCCGGAGACGTCGCAACGTCAACCGTAAACCGACCGGTGTCTTCCAGATCCTTTTTGAGAACCGGCGTCGTTTCGCGCCAGTTGTGGTTGTTCTGACCGTCAACAATTAAAGCCTTGAGCTTAGCGGCTTCTTCGGCGAAAGCCGTTGAAAAAATCAGCGCTGTCGCGACGGCGGCAAATACGCTCATCAATAATGCTTGACGAATTTTCATTTCAATACCTCGCATGTAAAAAAGGACTATAGGGGGAATTATCGAAACGGATTAACGCGACCGATTCAATATTATATTGTATTTTACTAAACTACTCTGTCAAATGCAAGCCCCGGGGCGGTAAAAAATTTCTTTTTCGATTATTTTCTCAATAACCCCTTCCACGGCGTTTGGGATTCTGCTATAATGCAATCAATAAGACGTTTAACGTCATTGATTGTATTATTATCAACCTTATTTTTAAGGAGCGCTTCATGTCAATTTTGAACAAAACATTTGCATTGATTGCAGCCGTTATTATTTGCTCAGTAGCCTACGCTCAGGGCGAACGCGACCCGCACTTTGACCCGGTTCCGATTCCGGATTACACGCTGCCAGACCCGTTGACGGCAAACGACGGTACGAAAATCACGACCGCCGAGCAGTGGAAAACCATCCGCCGCCCGGAGGTCTACAAGATGTTTGCCGAGGGCGTTTACGGCGTTCTTCCGCCCAAGTTTGAAACCATGACCTTTACCGTCGAGAACGTGAAGAAAGACGCCCGCGACGGCAAAGCGACCAGAAAGGAAGTCGTCATTAACTTCAACGGTCAGCCCGACGGCGTCAAAGCGCGAATTCTGATTTACGTTCCCAACGATCGTCCGGAAGGAAAGAAAGTTCCTGCATTCCTCGGACTGAATTTCCGCGGGAATCATACCATCACGAACGAACCGGACGTTACAATTACCGAAGCGTGGGTTCCCAACGACCCGGCTAACGGCCGCGTCAATAACAGATCGACGGAAGCCAGCCGCGGCAAAGGCATCGCGCCAACCCGCTGGCCGATTGACGATATTATCGCTCGCGGCTACGCCCTTTGCACGATCTACATGGGCGAACTCGCGCCGGACTCCAACGCCGAGTATACGAAAAGCGGCGTCGCGACCCTGTTCCCGCAGAAAGAACTCAAAGACGGCACGGAATGGAAGGCGATTTCCATGTGGGCGTGGGGCTTGTCCTGCGCTTTGGACTACCTCCAGACAGACCCGGACATCGACGGAACGAAGGTTGCTGTTATCGGTCATTCCCGACTGGGCAAAACCGCTCTGTGGGCAGGAGCGTGCGACGAACGCTTCGCTCTGGTTATTTCCAACAACTCCGGCTGCGGCGGCGCGGCTTTGTATCGACGCCCGGTCGGCGAACGCATGAAGATCATGCAAAAGAATTTCCCGTACTGGTTCTGTGACAACCTGTTCAAGTACGTTGACAAAGAAAACGATCTCCCGTTTGACATGCACGAGTTAATCGCCCTCCAGGCGCCTCGCCCGGTTTACGTGGCGTCGTCTGAAAAAGACATTTGGGCGGACCCGAAAGGCGAGTTCCTGTCTGCCTGCAACGCCGAGTCCGTTTACAAGCTGTTCTGCGAGAATCCGATCGGCGACGCCAACCCTCCGAAGATGCCGCCTCTGGACACGCCCGTCGGTGGAATCATTCATTACCACGTTCGCAACGGCGGACACAACATCACGCCCTGGGACTGGGAACAGTACATGAACTTTGCGGACAAGTATCTTAAGTAGTTAGGAATGAGGAAAAGCGCAAGCTAGACAAATCGTTATCCGCTTGCGCCCTTTACATAAAAATCAAATATTATAATGACAATCGAGCTGGAACTCCTTACCGACGAACGTATGCCGGATTTCAAAAAAGAAATGCAGCGAGCGTTTCAGCTGGGCGCGGAGGCGGAATTAGGCAGCGACTACATGGAAGTATTGCCGGAAGCCGATATTGACCGTTCTCTCAATTCCGCTGGCGCGATTGCGTACGCCGCGGTCGAGAACGGCGAAATGGTCGGCGGCGCGATTGTCGTTATCAACGCCCAAACTCAGCACAACCATCTGGATTTTCTCTTTGTCAAAGTCGGACGGCAGAGCAAGGGCGTCGGCAAGTCAATTTGGGCGGAAATAGAACGGCGACATCCTGCGACAAAAGTCTGGGAAACCTGCACGCCGTATTTCGAAAAGAGAAACATTCATTTTTATATCAACCGCTGCGGATTCCACGCCGTTGAACTAATGATCGAAAAACACCCGGAAGAGCATAGCGCCGACGGCAAAGCTCATCCGGAACGCGGCGACGACCTGATGTTTCGCTTTGAAAAGCAAATGTCCCCGCCCGTCAATTGCTGCTATTGCGAATTAAAACCGCCTGGAGATGTGTGACAATAACTCTTTCGTTGATCGCTTGCGGCGGAAGCCTCCAAACACCTCATTCGCAGCGAGCAACCTAAGTCCCACTGGTTCGCGGGCGTCTTCGCCCGCTACAGGAAAAATAAAACTTCTTCTACCTGCCTTTATAAAAACTACTCCAACGATAATCTTCCGGTTTCTCGGCCAATCCCGCCTTTACTGGATTATTTGCAATGTAGTTTGATTCCATACGGAAATGTCGGCTGCTTCGAATTAGTACATCCCAGTAGTCTATGATCCAGTAATGTCCCTGAAATGTATTGATTATATTCTCAATATATCCATTGGGATAACGATTGGACGTTTTCAGATCGTTCAGTATGACGTCAAAGCGTCTGCTGGTATAATGCTTCCATGAATTGACGATGTCGCATAAGGGATTTTGAGGAAACTCTTTGATTAAAACGTGTACATGGTTTGGCATTATTACCCACTCATATAAATGATACCGTTCCTCATTGAGTGAATTGAAAGCCTCTATTACACACTGAGCAAGTTCTGGAATCTTCAAAATACAGGAACCAACTCCGCGATTGATCCATTCTTCAATTTCTCGATGTAGATAATAGTTTTGTTTTAATGGAGGATACTCTTCAACTTGTTTTTTGAGAGTCTCTAACTGTTTTTGAGGTAAGGAATCCGAGAGCCGGAATGAAATATGTTGTCTGGCGCCTTGAATATCCCAATGGGGAATATCTCGACGTTTGTATTTGCCTTTGTTTTCACGAGGAAATGACATAATAAACTTATAATGAAATAATAAAAATGGATTTTCAAACTTAAGTTGATGTGCAGGACAATTCGACTTAGGCGGGCGAATACGCCCGCGAACCAGTTGCGCAAGCGGGCTTTCCACGTTCTGAAACTTTTGGTAGCTTCCGCCGCAAGCGTTCATCGTTGCGTACCAAAACGCACTACTTCAGCCACTCTTTGAGCGTCGGGGCGACCGATCCCAGCCAGATTTCGTATCCCTGTATGGTCGGATGAACAAAGTCGGAAAGAATGTCGCGGGTTTCCACGCCGTCCTGGTTGAGGAATTTGTCGCCGATATCCATAAAGACGACGTTCTCGCCGTCTGCCAGTTTGGAAATGGCGGCATTGACCGTCCTGACCTTTTCGCGGGACGGGTCGGTCGGCAGTTCGCTTCGCGGAAAGACGCCCATGACTAGCAGTTTGGCGTCCGGCCAGAGCGTTCGGACTTTCGCGACGACGGCTTCCACGCCGCCGATGGTCATTTCCGGCGTTTGCTTCAGCCAGCCGATGTTGTTCGTCCCGATAAGCAGCATCACCGCCTTGGGATGAATGGCGTCTGCGTCGATGTGGTCTAAAACCCACAGGAGATGATGAGTCCCAATTCCGCCGAACCCCAAATTGACTCTCTTGTATTCTCCCAGATACTTGTCCTGAACCGTCTTGCCGGTACTGTCAAGCCGATGCGTAATGGAATCGCCGAGCAGAACGAGGTCAACATCGCCCGCCGCGACAATCGCCGCTTTCTCCTTGAATCGGGCGTTATGATGGGAGCTTATCTTCGTTGGAACCGCCGCCGCGTTGGCGGGCTTCGATTCCGGCGCGTCTGCGTAGAGTGCTGGCGTTATTAAGGTTAACGCTGTTACAATGGATAAAAGGAATTTATGATACATGGTTGTTTTAGGGAAATAGGGAATGTTATTTGAACTCCACCTCCAGTTCCTGTTCCTCATCGGACGCGGGAACGTCAATGGCTAAAACGGAAACGCCAGTATTCGGATTTTCTATTTCGGTCTGAGTAGTTGCAGCGACTTTGAATTTCAAGTCCGGATTGGTTGAACTGGCGATTGTCGCGGCAAGCGTTTTACCGTTTTGAGTCAGCGTCGCGGTCTTGCCGTCGTCGGAAATCGCAATCTCAGCGTACGTGTGCATCTGCCAGACGACGGTTTTAACGGAGTCATTCGTTCTCGGTCCGATAACGTCTTTGACTGTAACGGTCATTTTGGACCGGTCGAGGGTAATGGCGCGTGTAACGGATTTGAGCTGGTCTTTGTACGCGTCGGCAAGATCGGCTTTTGCGTAACCCTTGTCCGGAGCGGACTGGAACTCGGTAATCTTTGCGAAACCGTTGGGATTCTGGTTTTGCCCGTCAATGAGCAACGTGTTGTGTCCATGCGTATTGAGTCGATAGTACGTCCAGCGCTGACGTCCGAAATAGCCCGGCATGTTGTAGTTGTCGCCGCCGAGGTCGACAGCCCAGCGAACGCCGTCTTTTACCAGCACAAACGAGCCGAGGTCGAGGTGGCTGTGGTTGACTTTGTTTCCGCCCGCCTTGAATCCAACGTAAAGAGCGTCGTCGTCCAGCCATTTGGAACGCATGGACGCAATCTCCGCGCCGCGGAAATAGAAGTCCAGCTTCATCTTCGATAAATCTGCCCGTTTTGGCGAGTACCACCAAACGGAAGTCGGATAAATTCCCCCGTTGAAGCTGGGCTTGGGCGAGGTGACCGACCTGAAGTTATTCGTTTTTTTGAGAAGCTGATACCGCTCGAACTCAGCGAAGTCGGGGTTGTTGAACCTGTCCGCCAGCCAAAAGATCATGCTGCTGGAAATGATTCCCCCGCCGGCGTCGGCGAAGTTGAACGAGCCGCCCTCCGGCGTTGCCGCCGCCATCTGGGAATAGACGGTAACGTCGAACCCCTCCGCTTTGGCAATGTCGAAATCCGACCCAAGCGACGCCTCGAGCGTGTTGACCAGAAAAGTCGTATACAGAAGCGTGTACTGCCAGTATCCGGGACCTTCTTTCCACATGCCGTCCGGCGCGAAAGACGCCATCGCGGTTTTTACCGTTGTAACAGACAGATGGACGATTTTATTCGCAACCTCCCGCTTTTCCAGGGGAAGAGCGTCGGCAATCGCCAGCGCGCCCATCGCCATGCCGCCGTTGCAGACCTGATTCCAATTATAGGCGGAGTTGCGCCAGCCCCCATGCGTCAAGCTGGGGACGAGTCCTTTCTCGTAAATGGAGTTGACCAGCAGCTCCATTTCCGCGTCTGACAGGTCGTTATAGAGCCAGTCGTACCCGACAGCGAACGCGGCCGTCATTTCCGCCGTGTCGAGAAAATGTGACGGATTCCAGTCCGGGAACGCCGCCGCGGCTTCAAGCTCTTTCATCGCCCGGGATTTATACGCTGCCTTTTTTACCGGGTCGTCGGTCAGGCGGTACGCGCCCGCCAGCGTCAAGACGCGTCTGAGGCACTTTCGGCTTTGGGACAGCAGACGCGGCCCGACAATAATATATTCCACCGTCTTGGGCGATTTGACCAGGTCGTCCGCTTCCAGCAACTGATTTTGAACCAGCTTTTGCAGATACTCGTCCGTTTTGAGAAGTTCCTTGACTTCCGCTTCCCGCTGAGAGGAAGCCAGAATTCGCGGGTGCGCCGGATTGAGTTTGGAGAAATAGTCGGGAACGTCTTCGGCAAACGCCGGAACGCTTGCCATCGAGACGACAAAACCGAGAATGAGCAGGGCAGGGCATAGGGGATTTTTCATGATAGACTCCGTAGGGGGGAAAGCAGGGAAGGATTATAACGATATGCTCACTTGATATCATTCTATATTCATTCTATCCCAGTCAAAAATCAAAAGCAATAGCCCCGAAGAAATTTTCTTCTGACCAGGATGGCGGAGAGCAGCGGAACAATTCATATCGAGAGACGCTCCGCCAATCCTTTCAATTGTACCCCGAGACCAGTTTTAGCAGCGCGTTGCAAACGGTCGTTTCTTCGCAGACGACCATGTCTGCCCCGGCGCGCTGAAGCAGTTTGATGTTGAGATTGTATCGAACGCGGCAGAGAATTGTGCAGTCCGGGTTCATGTCGTGACAGGCGCGGACGATGTCAAGAGCAATCATGTCGTCTGGAATCGTAACGAACACGGCAGACGCCTTTTCAATTCCCGCCTTTGTGAGGATGTCCGGCTTGGCAGCGTCGCCGCTGATGGCGGTAATTCCCTCTTGAGCGAATCGATAGATGTTGATGGGGCTGTAGTCGACAACGCTGACGACTTTGCCCATCGTTTCCAACCGCGCGGCGAGAAGCGTTCCGATATGTCCGACGCCAATAACAATAACCTGGTCGAGCGAACCGGAGTCCAGCGCCTGCTGAATCGGGGATTTGGCTTGAACGTCGTCTGACGGCTCGACTTCTGACTTGGCAATCCAAACGCCCGTTTTGACAAGGTGCGGCGTGATAACCATTGACGCCACCGACAGGAACAGAATGACGTGGTACGGCGTTTGTTCAATCATGTGTTTATTGGACGCGTCCAACAAGAGCATAAACGCCAATTCACCGACCTGCGCCACGCACAAGCCGTATCCAATTGCTGAGAGGTTCTTAAACCCGCAAAATTTCAGCGAGCAGCCGGCGGCAATCATTTTGAGCAGAATCACCGCAATCAAACTGCCGAAGCACAGCATAGGGTGCGTCTGGAGAATGTGGAAGTCCATCAACATTCCCAGCGAAATAAAGAACATGGCGGAAAATGATTCGCTAAACGGCATAAACAGCGCTTCAATCTGTGACGTAAGCCGGTTTTCGCCCAAGACGATTCCTGCCGCCAGAGCGCCCAGCGCCGGGGTTAAGCCGAGCAGAACCGCCAGCGAGCACAAGCCCATCAGGATAGCTAAAACCAGAGCGATGAGCAGCTCTTTTGCCCGCATTTTAGCGAGTATGGAGGCGAGATGCTTTTTCATGACGATTCTGCCCAGAATGACAATCAAACAGAAGATAATCGTCTTGATTGCCATGCTGATCCAGTATTCAACAGTTGGTGAGGATTCGCCGGAAAGAACCGGGACAAGCAGCAGCATCGGAACGAGGGCGACGTCCTGAAAAAGCAGAACTCCCAGCGTTCCCTTGGCGCGGTGTGACGACGCAACGCCTTCGTCCTGTAAACTCTTGTATGCCAGAGCCGTTGAAGACAGCGAAAAAACAAACCCGACCAAAATGCTGATCCCCCAGCCCCAGCCGGTAACAAAATGAAAGAACAGCGCTGTCGGTACGCCGGTGAGCGTCATTTGCAGCGCTCCGCCGACAAACATGTATTTCGACATCGACGCCATTTTATCGAGCGTGAATTCCATGCCGATGGAGAACAAAAGCAGCAAGACGCCGAATTGTGCAATGCACTCCATAACGGTTTTGTCGATGACTTCCATCTGCTCGTCTTTGGTTTCTACGACGATTTCATCCGCGGTTGTCGCGTCGACGCCTTCGTTAACCCGCTGCTTAAGCATGCTGATTTCTGCGGATTTGGAAGTAATGTTGGAACCAATCAAACCGAAGCAGTCCTGACCAATAATCGCTCCGACGAGCATATATCCGATTAAAAGAGAAACGTTCAATCGTTTGCAAATCCAGCCAACGATAAAACCGGCAAACAAAATTACGGTCAGGTGGAATAAAATTAAATGCGGCATGATTATGATGTATCAGACGTCTGTTGATATTTCCAGCTTTCTCCTTCTCCATGGATTGACTTTTGATGTCTTTCCTATATAATAAACAAATGCAAAGAAATTGCAATCCCAATTTTGCCCATTTTACAAATTAAGGTCTAAAAAGATGAAAGTAGTAGCATTCAACGGAAGTCCCCGGCGAGACGGAAACACGTACACCCTGCTGACAAAGGTTTTGGAACCGATTCAGGCGGCGGGAATTGAAACGGAAATCGTTCAGATTGGCGGTCAGATGGTTCACGGCTGCACAGCGTGCATGTCGTGCCGAAACCAAACGCCCGGCAAATGTATTTTTGACGATGATTTCGTCAACATGTGCGCTGGCAAGTGCCGCGAAGCGGACGCGATTATTATCGGCACGCCGACGTATTATTCAGACGTCTCGACGGAAGTCAAGGCGTTTATCGACCGCGTTGGGTACGTTCTCGGTCCCGAGGGCGCGCTGAAGCACAAACCCGCCTGCGGAGTCGTTGCCGTCAGACGAGGCGGAGCGACGCACGCCGTCGATACGATTAACCATTTCTTCATGCTCAACAACATGTACATCGTCTGCGGAACGTACTGGAACATGGGCTACGGACGCAACAAGGGCGAATGTCTCTCTGACGCCGAAGGACTCAGAAACATGCAGGCGCTCGGGGAAAACATGGTCTGGATACTGGAAAAGATTGGGAAATAGTTGTTAGCGAAGGTTTTCATGGTCCGTTAGCACACGGATTTTACGGATTAAACTGATTAGCGCCGATTGGTTCTCTGAAATTCTTAGTTTTACTATTAAATACTCATTAATATTTGAATAATGAGTATATGATGAACTAAGAAGCTCAAGTAATCAATCGGTGAATATCCGTCCCATCCGTCTAATCCGTGTGCGGACTGACCCGCTCAAATCACCAGATTTCCGGCTTTTCCAGCTTGCGTTTTGAGAGCTGTTTGTCGAGAAACATCAGCGCGCAGGGGGCGGACTTCGCGAATCGAATCTGTTCCAGAATTTCGCTTGCGGTTGCCTCTTCCTCGACCTGTTCTCGAACGTACCAGTTGAGGAACTCGACGGACGCAAAGTCTTTTTCCGCGTGCGCCAGAGCGACCATTGCGTTGATGTCGGCGGTTACTTTCTGTTCCTGTTCCAAAGACGCCTTGTACATTTCTTCGAGGGACGTCCAGCTTGAATCCACCGCGTCGATTGCAGGGGCTGCCACGATTCCGCCGCGGTCGATGAGGTATTTAATAAACCCTTCGGCGTGGTAGAACTCTTCTTTCGCCTGGACTTCAAACCAGTTCGCGAAGCCTTTCATGTTCATTTCGCTTGCCTTGGCGGACATGGTCATGTAAATGTACGCTGAATGAAACTCGTTGTTAATCTGACGGTTAATAACCGATTGCATTTCGTAGGATATTTTCATGGAAGTGTTTCTCCTGATATTGAATAGAGGAACCCTCGCTCAAAACGTCAGAGCGAGTATATATGGAATTTTATAATAGAGGTAAAGTAGGGCAGAGAGACGCTTGATTACGATTTAACGCTCTTTTTTCTTTAAATATCATTAACAAGGTATTGACGATTATCCCTGCTTGTGGTAAACTCAAATGCAGGCAGGGTTTTACGTTTAGTGATAGCTTCTAGCTGATAGCCTCTAGCTGATAGCTTTTTATAATAGCTTCCGGCTATAAAAAACTCAGCATAGAGCTGCTAACTCCCAAGCTAATAACTAGCAGCTAATAGCTAACGGCTTATCTTGCCGGATGACCCTTTTTCTCTAACCAAAGGAGCGAATTATGCTTTCCCGCAGAACTTTCCTCAAAACCGGAGCCGCCTCCGTCCTGGCTGCCGGCGCGTTTACGAACCTGGTTTCTGCTGCCGCGGAACCCGTCAAAGAAGGACAACTCATCTGGGGCAATATGCTCAACCTCGGTCACAACATGTGGGGTGATTCACCAACCGCCTACACGCCAAAAAGCGACAAACTGCTCTGCCAGGACGCGATTTGGGAAAAAGTTACCAACGAGATGCAAGCCGCCGGGCTGAACCTCCTTTTGATCGACATCGGCGAAGGAATCCAGTACCAGAGTCATCCGGAACTGGCGATTAATGGCTCGTGGAGCATTGAAAAACTCCAGAAAGAATTGAAACGCCTGCGCGGAATGGGAATCGAGCCGATTCCGAAGCTCAACTTCTCTGCGTGTCACGACACCTGGCTGGGCGAGTATTCCCGAATGCTTTCGACAAAGAAATATTACGAGGTCTGCGCCGACCTGATCAAAGAAGTCTGCGAGATCTTCGACACGCCGCGGTTCTTCCATCTCGGCTACGATGAAGAAACGGCGGGGCACCAGTCCAGTTACGAGTACGTCGTGATTCGTCAGGGCGAACTGTGGTGGCACGACTTCCTCTTCTTCGTCGATACTGTCAACAAGCAGAACGTCCGCCCGTGGATCTGGTCAGACTATTATTGGCATCACGCGGATGAATTCCTCAAGCGCATGCCAAAATGCGTTCTTCAGAGCAACTGGTATTACGGTCCGGAATTCGATATTGAAAAGCTCAAGACTACGAACGAATTCACTGCCAAACGGGTGCAGACGTACATCGACTTCGACAAAGCGGGCTTCGATCAGGTCCCGACCGGCTCGAACTGGTCTACCGACGTCAACTTTGGCGGCACGGTAGAATTCTGCACGAAGAACATTTCGAAGGAACATTTGAAGGGCTTCCTCCAGACGCCGTGGCATGCGACAACGGAGAATTTCCTTGATCATCACCTCAAAGCGATCGCTCAGGTCAAAGCCGCGAAAGGCGCGCTGAAGTAAACGGCGCGCTTGCGTTAAATCCATAAACATTTATCCCAGGAAAACACATTATGAAAAAAGCTATTCTTCAATCATACGCGCAGTTGCTGGCGCAGAAGGGTCTGAACGTTCAGCCCGGTCAGGACGTTTTAATTACCGCAGAACTGGATCAACCGGAATTTGTTACAATGTGCGTTGAGGAATGTTACAAACTCGGCGCGCGAAGCGTTATTGTCGACTGGACGCATCAGCCGGCGACGAAACTGCATTGCGATTACCGCTCTCTGGAAACGCAGTCCAAACTGGAAAAATGGCAATTGGCGCGCTGGCAATGGCAGGTGAAAAACCGTCCTGCCAAGCTGTTTATCGAATCGGACGACCCGGACGGACTGGCGGACGTCGACCAGGAAAAACACTCCAAAGCCACCGCCGCCGTTCGCGCTGCGATTAAACCGTATCGAAACAAGATGGACAACCATTACCAGTGGTGCATCGCGGCAGTTCCCGGCAAGGCGTGGGCGAAAAAAATGTTCCCTGGCATGCCGGTCAACAAAGCCGTTGAGCGCCTGTGGGAAGCTATTCTCTCAACGGCGCGCGCTGCGGACGGCAACGGCGTCGAAAACTGGAACAAGCACAACGCCGATCTCGTCGAGCGGTACAATTACCTCAACTCGTTGGGAATCCGGTCGCTGCATTATTCGTCTTCCAACGGGACGGATTTCACCGTCGGGATGATTCCAAACGCCATGTTCTCCGGCGGAAAAGAGACGACCATCGAAGGAATCGAGTTCAACCCGAACATTCCTTCGGAAGAGATTTTCATCTCGCCCCGCGCTGGCAAAGCGGAGGGAATTCTCTACGCAACCAAGCCGCTGTCGTGGAACGGCGCTCTGATTGAGAACTTCTGGGTCAAATTTGCCAAGGGACGCGTCGTTGACGTTGGAGCGGAAAAGAACGAAGAACTTCTCCGCAAGATGGATTCCCTGGACGAAGGCGCGTCCCGGCTG
Source organism: Thermoguttaceae bacterium (assembly GCA_045586185.1). Classification (GTDB taxonomy): domain Bacteria; phylum Planctomycetota; class Planctomycetia; order Pirellulales; family Thermoguttaceae; genus RUG11551. Next base: position 64,529 of record JAZMZV010000015.1, read on the forward strand.
GGCGAAGTCGCGCTCGTGCCGTTCAATTCCCCGATTAACAACACGGGGCTGCTGTTCTACAATACGCTCTTTGACGAAAACGCCTGCTGTCACGTCGCGCTGGGATTCGGGTTCGGCAACTGTCTCAAAGGCTACGAAACCATGACCATCGAAGAAATACACGCCGCAGGAATCAACGACTCGATTATTCACGTCGATTTCATGATCGGATCGCGCGATTTGAACATTGTCGCCAAAACCGCCAGAGGAAAAGAAGTCGAGATCTTCCGCGACGGCAATTGGGCATAAGCGTTACACATACGCTAAGATGAGCCGAAGGACGGGGAGTGCGGCGCCCATAGGCGCCGCCTTGTCGTATGTGTTACAAAAAAGTTCGAGTTCGTCGGAGAAAGATAGAAAGTTTCCGTTTTGTCTCAGCGCTTGCGCGGGGCGCTGGTTAAGGCGGCGTCAAGCCGCCGCACTCCCCGACGCAAGCGTGACGCCCTCATTCGTCGGTACAATCCTCTGTTCCCTCTGCGGTAACAGCTTTAGGTTTTTTCGGCGCTGCAAGAACCGAGGCGATTATTCCGAATGCCATTGCGACAACGATCACGCCGAGGGAAACCCAGGTTATAACGTCCTTGTTCTCTTCGACAAAACCTTTGAATATACCACCGGCGCACATCTTGAAACTGACGAACAGCAGAATGACAATCAAGCTGTATTTGAGGTACTTGAACTTGTTCATCATCGCGGCAAGAGCGAAGTACAAAGATCTCAGCCCCAGCAGGGCGAAAATATTGGACGTAAAGACCAGGAACGGATCGCGCGTTATGCCGAAAATGGCGGGAATGGAGTCGACGGCGAAAATGATGTCGCTGGTTTCAATGACAAGAAGAGCCAAAAACAGCGGGGTCATCATCAACACGCCTTCAACGCGTCTAAAGAAATGTTCGTTTGTAATTTCAGACGTAACAGGCATGATTTTTCTTGCCATCTGAACCGCCGGGTTGTTGTCCGGGTTGATTTCTTCGTTGTCAACCAGAAGCATTTTAACGGCGGTTATGAACAGCATGCCTGCGAAGAAGTAAATCATCCATTCGAACTTGGCGAGCAGTTCCGCGCCGAGGAAAATCATCAAGCCGCGAAGAATCAGCGCGCCTAAAATACCCCAAAAGAGGACCCGGTGCTGGTAAATTTGCGGGATGGCAAAGAACGAGAAAATCAGACTGATAACGAAGATGTTGTCTAACGACAGGGATTTCTCGACCAGATACCCGGTGAGATATTCAATCGCAGCCGTTTTACCGCGATGGGCGTCGTATTCGCCAATCTTAAAAGAAGCGTTGTCCGCAGCTGCCGTTTGGTCGCTGACGGCAACGTTACTGTGATGGTAATGATCGTCAATTCCGCCGATATCGTACGCGTAAATGAAAAAAACGCCTACGTTGAACAGCAGAGCCATGAAAATCCAGACCGCCGTCCACGTCAGGGATTCGCGAATGCCCATCACGTGCGCTTTTCGATTGAATACGCCCAAATCAAGGGCAAGCAAAATAAATACGATGCCTAAAAAACCAAGCCAAAGGTAAAGTTCCATAATGTATTCCTGTACTGTACGTTTAGCGAACCGAGGCAAGAGCCAGTCTCCCGCCGCAGCAGGTTCGCTATCCGATTTCTTTGTAATTATACAGAAAAAGAAATTTTTGGCAATAGAGAAAATTTCACGTTATTCTCTCTTGAGCATCTTTTCGGCGGTGTTCGCCCATTGCTGACCGACGTAGTCCAAGCCGTCGACGCTGAAGTGGATCTGGTTGCCGCCGTTACCGCGCTGTTCGCGAGTCAGGACGTCTGTATTGGGACCTTCAAAGACGAGCGGGTCTTCGGCAATGATCTGTTTTTGCGCTTCAATCCCCCCGCCGCCGGTCGTCCAGACGCCGCCTTTACGGCAGTAGGAAACCAGCGCAACGCCCCACGGGACGTCCCAGCCAGCTTCTTTGCGGGACATGTAAATCACCGTCCGGAGTTTGTTGTAGTACTCGTCCTTTTTCATGTCGCGGGAGTGGTCGGATTCTCCCTGATGCCACAGAATCCCGGCGAAGTTCCCGTTCAAGGCGCGAATGGCGGGCAAAAGTCGGTTCTCCAGGAAGTCGGTTCCCGGCTGCCATTGAGAAACGCTCGATCCGCCGTATCCGGTCGCGACGGTTCCAACAGGAACGCCGAGCTTTTCCGACAGGGCGTCGGCAAACGGTACCCAGGTGGAGCCGTTTTCTCCCGTCGCGCCGCGCTGCGGGTCGCAGGACGGAATCCAGGAATTGAGTTTCAAATCGTACATGACGGCGTTGCCCGTCTTGGTGAACTTGTGCATCCCGTTGGCGACGTCGCCGTGGTTGGCGGAGTTCGACTGCCCGCACGTAATGAAGATTTCTCCAACGCCGATTTTATCCAGCGTCGCAGCTGCGACAACAGCGCCGGACGCGTCTTTGGCTGTTACAGTAACACTGTGCCAGCCGGCGGGCAAGCTAATCGCGCCGAGATATTTGTCAGCGCCGCAAATCGCCAGGTTGGCTTTGGCGCCAGTGTCGGCTACGGCTTCGATGGTCTCGATTGTAACGCCGTCAGCCGTTTGGAACGTCCCGGAAATCGGAACCATTGCTGAGCCGTCTTTGCCGCGCTGATAGAATTCGATTCCGGACTTCGCCTCGTTGGTCGTCAAGACCGCCTTGCAGGGTCGAATAAACGTATACAGATTCGCGACGGCGTACTTGCCTTTGTCGTAGTTGAACGTGTAGTCCGGCTCGCCAGAAGGAGCGTTTCCAATTCCAAACGCCTTGGGATTGTTTTTATTGGACGGGACGAAACTGTTAAATGCAAAAACCGTTTGCAGGGCGTCCAGATTGTGAACCTGCATAGAGCCGTATCCCGCCGCCTCGACCCAATGCGGGGCGTCGTTGATGTCGTACGAGAACGGGTTGCCTTCGGAAATCGCGCCTTTCGTATCCTCAGCAGGAATCTGGTGCGTCGACGGTCCGCGGCCGGCAATCGTCCCCTTGGCTCCCTGACCGTAATTGCAGGGCCAGAATTCCAAATAGCCGCGCTTAAAATTGCCGGTCTGAACGCCCTTGACGTTGGACGTTACTTCCAGATTCTTTACCACCTGCTGATAGAAAATGCCGGACGGGAAATCCGGAACGCCGATCTTGGTGACGTTGGTTGTCATGTTGGCGGAATCGAACGTTACAAACACGTATTCCAGCGGAGCGTCCGCCATCGGCGCGTATTCCAGACAGTACCCAACGCGATCAAACAGAACGCCCTGCTCTTTGAGCTTCTGGACGTTGTCCGCCAACTCGTACTTCGTCCCGGATTTATGGAGGTTGTCGTACATCTGATTGGCGATGTTCATGCCCTGAACGAGCGTATAGCCTTCAAGACAGGGCGAACCTTTCAAACTGGCGGGAACCGCAGGGGCGTCCTGCGCCAAAACGGAAACGGCTGACAAAACAAGCGTCAGACACAGCGATAAAACAATCTTTTTCATGATAAATTCTGGTAGTATAAATAACGAATAACCTGGCAGGCGCGAACAGTCCTGCCGATAATACAATTATTGTACTGTAGATTAAAAAGAAAAACAAGACGGGAGAGAAAAATTTCGGAGTTAGGCGAGCCGGGGCGCTTGCACCCGGAAAAGCCGCGTCAGCAGTTAAAACAGACAGAGAATGGCTGGAAAAGGATTATGATCCAGCAACTCTCAGAATCCTCCCAGAAAGTTCCGGTCAATGGGCATGACTCAATGCATATAAGACCCACATAATAAATATAATGACTGAAGCAAAAAAGATTATTACAGCCAAGACGTTTGTAATAAATGCTATTGCAAATGACAACAATCTGGTTTTAAAATACATATATAGATTTGTCAGGATTTGCAAAAGACAAGCGGTCGCCATTAGAATGAGAATATACTTTATGAGTTCCCGGCAATCTAACCTATTGCATAATGGTATGGAACAGGGGAATCCAATCGTCGTTATTATTGTAAATGCCAGAATACTTTTTAAAATTGCTGCAGTTCCCTGATTGTCGCTTTGAATATTCCAACAGGTTTCGCGTTTACTGTTTTGTATATAATTAACAACAGGAGGGATGCTGGAAACTGCAATCAGAACAGGAGCGCTAAATATAAATATACATACTAATGGGATAGCTAAATTCTCATCAAAACTCACAACCGGAAGAAGCGCCAGGACAATTACTGCTATTGATAAAATAACGATTGATGAAATAACGTAATAACGGTTTTTCATGGTAACGCCATTTGTCCTTTCTATTCCGTGTGCCTCGTGTTTTTAAAATAGCGGACAGGATGTCCGCGAACTTTTAAAATTTTCTTTGCGCTCTTTGCGTTCTTTGCGGCTAAAAATTCTTTGGCGAGCTCTGCTCGCGATCCGAGTAGGTTTTCGGTAGCGTCTCAGTGCGTGTGCAGGATCGTTGGACAAGGCGGCGTCAAGCCGCCGCAATCCCCGACTAATTTACCAACGCCGTCAGCATGTCCGCCGTTTGGAGGAACTTCGGGAGAATCTGGTTGTACTTCTCGACGTTTTCGGGAATCGGGGTGAGGATTTCCTGAGTCTGGTGGATTTCGTCCAGACGGCTGAAGTCGCTCCAAAGTCCGGTTCCGACGGCGGCGATAGCAGCGGCGCCCAATGCAGCGGCGTCCTGGTCGATGTTGGTCTTTTCGACGGAGCGGTTCCAGGCGTCACAGTAAATTCGTCTCCAGATGGGACTGATCGCCCCGCCGCCAACCAGCAGGGTCGCCTGCGCGGACGCAGCGTTTTGAGCGTCTTTGACGAGAATAGAGTCCAGAGCGTCAAACGCCTTGCGGAGATTGAGCGCAACGCCTTCCAGCGCAGCGCGAATGACGTCCGCCCGGGTGTTACTCAGGTCGATATTGAACAGCCCGCCGCGCATTTCACTCGACGGTTCCAGAGAAGATCCGCCGGCAAATGTCGGGTTGAGCAGAAGCCCGCGCGCGCCGATTTGAGACCTCTTGTCCGCCTCGTCCATCATCAGCGCGTAGACGTTTTCTCCCGTCTTTTCCGCTTTGGCGATTAAGTCTTGGCAGAAGTTGTCGCGAATCCATCTTAGCGTCGTTCCCGCTGAGAAAATAGCGGTTGCCGACGCGAACTGCCCCGGTACGACATGAGCGAAGACGTACGGCAGGAACTTGTCGTCCAATAGCGGCTGGGAACTGGAAACGGCTATCCAGCTTGACGACCCAAGCGAGGCGTACGACCGCCCGTCTGTATAGGCTTTGGCGCCCAGAGCCATGCAGGAGTTGTCAACCCCGCCGGCGCAGACTTTGACTGTCTGCGGCAATCCCAACTCCGCCGCCGCCTGAGCGGTGAGCGTTCCCAAAACGCCCGTCGAGGGATACAGTTCCGGGAAAATCGAGCGCGCCAGCCCGGCGGACTCGATGATTTCCTCTGAATAGTTCCAGTCCGTCAAGGAGTACCCGCCGCAGCCAGACGCGTAAGAGTAGTCCGTCGCCGCAACTCCGGTCAACCAAAAGTTGACGTAGTCTTTCGTCCCGATGAACTTGTCCATCTGCTCAAACATGTCCGGCAGATGTTCTTTGTACCACAGCAGCTTGAATATCGTGTACAGCCCCGGCGGGAATCCCGCCCCGGTTTTCCGATACCACGACGAGTAATCGTTTGTTTTGAAGTACGATTCCGCCTGATCGCCAGCGCGGCTGTCCGACCAGATGGGCGTGGACTCCAGCAGCAGCTTTCCGGACTTGTCCAGCGGCACGCACCCGAGCGAATGTCCGGAAAGAGCAATCGCCTCGACCTGATTCGAGTCGGCTTTCGTTTCCGCCAGCAGCTTTTTCGTTGACGCAATAATCGCCAGCCGCCAGTCTTCCGGCCGCTGTTCGTGCCATCCGGACTGCGGATAGTACGTAGAATAAGATTCAAAAGACGCCGCCAACAGCGTCCCGTCGTTTTCGTAAAGAGAGGCTTTTGCCCCGCCGGTTCCTAAATCGTAAGCAAGCAGCATGGAGTGAGTGGGGGTTAAGGTGAATGAAAGGCGGTAACGGAGCGACCATCGGGAGCGTAGTTACGCTTGGGAACCGCCAATATCTATTTATTATACAGAATCAAATCTTAATTGCAATAGGTAGATAAAAGAAAGGCGAGCCGGGGTGCGTAAGCCCCCGGAAAAAGCTCACGCGGAGGCGCGGAGATGCGGAGGATTATAAAGATTTCTTTGTGTTCTTTGTGGTTAAAAATCTTCTTTTGCGGCAGGGGACTGCCGCGATCCGGACTCATTCAAGTCTTTTAGCGGGTCGTTGGACAAGGCGGCGTCAAGCCGCCGCATTCCCCGACGCAAGCGAACGTCACAGTACCAATGCAGGACAAACAAAACCGCCCCAGAAATGCTTGTTTCCGGGGCGGCTATGTTTGAAGTCAGGTTGTCTATTTGGCGCTATTCCTGTGTTCCCATGAGGAACTTGTCGATGTCGGCGGCAGCGGCTCTGCCCGCTCCCATGGCGAGAATAACGGTCGCGGCTCCGGTTACGATGTCTCCGCCCGCCCAGACGCGGTCTTTGGTCGTCTTGCCGGTTTCCTCGTTGGCGATAATGTATCCGCGTTTATTGAGTTCCATGCCGGGGGTTGCTTTTGTTACAACCGGGTTGGCGCCCGAACCGACGGCGACGATAACCGTGTCGCAGTCCTGGACGAATTCCGACCCTTCAATGGGAATCGGGCGGCGGCGTCCGGACGCGTCCGATTCGCCCAGTTCCATCTTCTGGCATTTGACCTGGCAGACCATGCCTTTTTCGTTGCCAATGTATTCAACCGGATTGGTAAGGAACGCGAACTCGACGCCCTCTTCTTTGGCGTGATGAACTTCTTCGCCTCGAGCGGGAAGCTCGTCCTGAGATCGGCGATAGATGACTGTAACGGAATCCGCGCCAAGCCGCAGTGCGGTTCGAGCGGCGTCCATGGCAACGTTTCCGCCGCCAATAACGCAGACTTTTCCGCCGCGAACGATGGGAGTGTCACATTCCGGGAACTTGTACGCCTTCATGAGATTGGATCGGGTCAGATACTCGTTGGCGGAATAGATGCCGCCGAGGTCTTCGCCCGGAGCGCCCATAAAGGACGGCAGACCGGCGCCAACGCCGATATAAACCGCGTCGAAACCCTCTTCGTTGAGCAGTTCGTCTACGGTAATCGTTTTGCCGATAACCTCGTTCGTCTCGATTTTCACGCCCAGCTTTTGCAGGTATCCGACTTCCGCTTCGACAATTGCTTTGGGAAGACGGAACTCCGGAATGCCGTACATCAAAACGCCGCCTGGACGGTGAAACGCCTCGAAAATGGTAACGTCGTGTCCTTTAAGAATCAAGGAACCCGCGACGCTCAAGCCGCTGGGACCGGAGCCGACAACGGCGATTTTCTTTCCGGTAGCCGGGGCTTTTTCGGGAATGGTAACCAGACCGTTTTCGCGTTCGTAGTCTGCGACGAAACGCTCGCAGCGACCGATGGCGACCGGTTCGCCTTTGATCCCTAAAATGCACTTGGATTCGCACTGCTTTTCTTGCGGGCAGACGCGTCCGCAGACGGCAGGCAGCGCGTTGGTCTTTTTAATCGCCTGAGCCGCTTCAGCAAACTTGCCTTCTTTGGTCAGAGCCAAAAAGGTCGGGATTTCAACGGAGACCGGGCAGCCGGTTCGGCACATCGGCTTTTTGCAGTTCAAACAGCGGGACGCTTCCTGCATTGCCATTTCAGCGGTGTATCCCAGCGGGACTTCCTTAAAATTATGAGCGCGAACCTTGGGGTCTTGCTCCGGCATGGGGGTTCTTGGAGTTGCCATAATGTATGTGTTAGTTGCGAGTTACGAGTTGCGAGTTGCGAGAACTTGCCACTCTATTTTCGATGGATTCAATATTTATTAGTGGTAAGTGGTTAGTAATAAGTGCTTAGTGCATAGGAAATCTACTACTGCCTACTGCCTACTGCCTATTGCCTACTGCCTCAATATACCGATTGAGCGAGCATTTCTCCTGTTCGCAGTAAATTCTCTGACGCTGCATGACGGAATCCCAGTCGATAAGGAAGGCGTCAAATTCGGGACCGTCAACGCAGGTGAACTTGACCTTGTCGCCCAGCTTGACGCGGCAGCCGCCGCACATGCCGGTGCCGTCGATCATAATCGTGTTGAGGCTGGCGATGCATTTCAGATTGGGGTACTGCTGAGTAAACGGCTTGGCGGTGAGCGTCGTGAACTTCATCATGATGGCGGGGCCGATCGTATAGACGCAGCCGATTTCCGAGCCGCGGGTTTCGAGGATTTCCTTGACCGGTTCGGTAACCAGAGCTTTGCGTCCGAAAGAGCCGTCGTCCGTTACAACGATGTGTTCGTCGGAAACGGAAGCGAGTTTGTCCGTCCAGAAAAGGAGGTCTTTGTTGCGTGCGCCCTGAACGGAGATGACTTTCACGCCGCTTTCGCGGAACGCTTTGGCGATGGGGTAAATCGGAGCGGTTCCGACGCCGCCGGCGACCATGATAACCGTGCCGAAGTTTGTATCGATTTCACTTGCCTGTCCGAGCGGACCAATCATGGCGTAGAGGCTCTGACCGACTTCCAGCGCAATAACCTTGCGGGACGTAACGCCGACAGCCATGATAACCATGGTAATCGTGCCTTTTTCGCGGTCGAAATCGGCAATCGTCAGCGGGATTCGTTCGCCGTTTTCTTCCGGCATAACAATGAGAAACTGCCCGGCTTTGGCTTTGAGCGCCAAACGCGGGTTCTCGACGACCATTTCCCAAATATTGGGCGCCAGCAGGGTTTTGCTGATAATCTTAAACATTGTTTTGAAGTGGGTTAGCAATGACGAAAAATTCCCTCAACGGCGCGCGCCATCGAGTTAATAGGGATTATTAACTCTATTTATCGGCAATTAATGCGCTAATATATAATAATGTCAAGGGAAGAATCGTTGTTTTGACCAATTTATTTGTTTTAAACAACGGATAAAAAATTATTAATGTAAGATTATTGCACAAAAATCTAAAAAGTCAAGGGAGACAGGGAAAGGTGAGCAAACTAGAGAGAATTTTAAAGGGAAAAGGAAAGATTCTTGAGACCTTTACGAAGCGACCGAATATATCTATTCCTGATCCCACGTCTTTAGACGTGGGGGGTAAAACATTTAAAATAATCGTAGCCCCCAGATTTATCTGGGGGACGAAATAAAGATGCCACCCCCAAATCGCTTACCTTCCTCTCTCAACCCCGCTCCATACGGAGCGGGGTTGAGAGAGGAATTCGTGCGTTAAAATATCTCTTTATATCAATTTTGATCCCACGCCTAAAGGCGTGGGCTACGATTTTTTAATTTATAATTGTTCTCACAGCTGAAGCTGTGAGGATCTAATCACGCAACGAGAGATTATTCACGCTCTTAATTCCTCATCTTTTTTATACCCATCTTCCAAAGTTCAAAAAACATGCTATAATATATATACAAGAAAAAATTATCATGGATAAAATATTATTCCTTGCACATAGCGGACTTAAAGGCGGCGCGGAATACTGCCTCGACATCATACTGCGAAACATCGATTTGACGCGGTACGAGCCGGGCGTGATTTTCGGGTGCGACGGCCCCATGATTGCTACGCCGCAAAATCGCGGCATCTGGTATCAGATTCGTTCCCTCAACTGGTGGATGTGCTATGAGCCGAGCTTTTGGGAATGGAAAAACCGCCTTGTCAGCCCATACCGAATCTATAAACTCGTCCAGCAAATCAAGCGGAACGACATCAAGCTGGTTTATACCAACACCGCCTCTATTTTTGAGGGCGCTGTCGCCGCCAGAATCGCGGGCGTTCCCCACATCTGGCACATTCACGAGGTTCTAACCAAGCAGTACATGCGACCGCGGTATCTGCCGATGAACTTTATCGGGAAGACCATCAATCGGCTTTCAGACCGCGTTATTTTCGAATCGGAAGCGTCCAGAGAAATTGGTTCGAAATGGATTCCGCTGGAGAAGTCGATTGCTATTCCCAACTCGGTTCGATTCACTGATACGGAGGGCTACGAGTCCGGGTTCTGCCGAATGAAATACGGAATTCGTCCCAGCGAAATCGTCATTCTGTGGGCGGGGCGTTTTTCTGACCGCAAAAACCCTGTCGCCTTAATCGACGCCCTGGAAAAGATGAAGTATACAGAAGGCGTCCGCGTTTTGTTTGTCGGCGACGGCCCGCTCAAAGGCGCGATGGAAAAGGCGATCAAAGACCGCAATCTGGAATCGTGGGTGCAAATTCTCCCGTTCCAGGAAAACATCCGATCCGTTCTGGCATGCGCCGATATTTTAACGCTCACGTCGGTTGAGGAATCTTTTGGACTGGTTTTGGTGGAAGCCGGCGCATTTAGAATTCCCGTTGTCGCAACGAAAAGCCAGGGACCAAACGAAATCGTTATCGACGGCAAGACCGGATTTCTGGTTCGACAAAACGACCCTGACCATTTAGCGCAAAAGCTCGACAGGCTCGTTTCAGATCTGCCCCTGCGATTCCGTCTGGGTAAGGCAAACCATCGGCGCGTTTTGGAAGAATACAATCCCGTTACAAACACGCAAAAGATTGAAGCTGAAATTAACAAGCTGTTAGCCTCCAGACAACTGGAGCAAAAAACGGAATAGGGCAGGGGATTATTGAGAGTTGTAAGTGGTTAGTGGTCAGTGGTTAGTTGGGAGAGCGCTTGCGTTCTTACCACTTACTACTTACCACTAACTACTTAATACTTACCACTAAACATTCAACTTCATAGTTATCAGATAATCTTATGAACTACAGAACCGAACACGACAGCATGGGGGAAGTTCAGATTCCCGCCGACGTTTACTATGGAGCGCAAACGCAGCGCGCCATCGACAATTTCCCGATTTCCGGGCAGCCGATACCCAAAGAGCTCATTCACGCTCTGGGGATTGTAAAAAAGGCGTGCGCTCGGGCGAACAAGTCGCTCGACGTCTTTTCGACTCTCAAAAACAAGATTACCGACCAGCAGTACGACGCGATTGTGACAGCGTGTCAGGAAGTTGCAGACGGGAAATTTGACGACCAGTTCCCCATCGACATCTATCAAACCGGGTCGGGGACGTCGAGCAACATGAACGCCAACGAGGTCATTGCCAACCGGGCGATTGAACTATCCGGCGGCGACCGATTCGACCAGAACAAGACGATTCATCCCAACGACCACGTCAACTGCGGTCAGAGTACCAACGACATCTTCCCGACGGCGATTCACGTCGCCTGCGCTCGCGAGATTATGAACGCGCTCTTGCCCGCTCTGCGAGAAGCCGCCCGCGTTTTGGCGAGCAAGGCGGACGAATGGAAAGACGTCCTGAAAATCGGGCGCACTCATCTGGCGGACGCTACGCCCATGACGCTGGGACAGGAGTTCAGCGGGTTCGCCCGACAGCTTCAGCAGTCCTGCAAGCGCGCGTCACAGGCGGTCTATCCGCTGTTGGAACTCCCCGCCGGTGGAACCGCCGTCGGAACGGGAATCAACGCTCACAAAGAGTTCGGCAACGTCGTCGCTCAGTACATCGGTCAGGAGACGGGTTTGAACTTCACCGAAGCGGAAAACCACTTTGAAGCCAACGCTCAGCGCGACGCCCTGGTCGAAGCGCACAGCCTGCTCAAAGCGGTCGCTGTTACACTTTTCAACGTCGCGAACAACATCCGGTTCCTCGGTTCCGGACCGCGCTGCGGATATAACGAGATCGTTCTTCCTGACCTTCAGCCCGGCAGTTCGATCATGCCCGGCAAGATCAACCCGGTTCTTTGCGAAAGCCTCATGCAGGTCTGCGCCCGGGTGATGGGAAACGACGTTGCTGTCAGCCAGGCGGGCGCCGCGTGCGGACAGTTCCAGCTCAACATAGGCATGCCGTTTATGGGCGCGACGGCGTTGGAATCGATTAAACTTCTCGCTAACGCGACCGACGTCTTTACCAAACGCTGTCTGACGGGCTTGCAAGCCAACGCTGACAAATGCTCAGACGCGATTGAGAAATCCCTCTCGATGGTAACGGGGCTCAACCCGTACATCGGATACGAGAAAGCCGCCAAGCTGGCGAAACAGGCGTTCGCGGAAAACAAGACGATTCGTCAGCTGTGTAAAGAGCTGGACGTCTTGCCGGAAGAACAGCTCAACGCTGCCCTCGACCCCAGCCGCATGGCGGGAAAAGAATAGTTTTGTAACACACTATTGGGAATATTGCAAAAAGGAGAATGGCGTTCATTCTCCTTTTTTGTTATTTGCTATTTCGCAGCAGTTGTATAAAGTCATAGATTGCCAAAACAAGAACAAAAACAGGATATGCATATTTACAAATCACGTCAGTAATCTGATCTCCCGCATTGCCTAATGCAATATGAAGCCATCCTTGAATAGTTGTTAATACCGCTATTACAATGAAGGAATAAAATACGTTGCGTACAAACCGATAATGATATTTATCCCAACTGAATTCGCGCAATCGATTAAACGGATACGACAGAAATTCAAGAATTATTACAAATAAACAAATCCCTAAAATCAGGTTCAGTGGGAAGGGAACATTATCCCAAATGGCGATTGCAGGGCTAAGGGCAGAAGCGATAGAGTCGTAAAATAGCGTATTCATGTTTAATCCTGCTGATTCATATTTTTAATTTGACATATTCCCTGAGTCATCGTCCCCATCGGGCAGAACGCGCACCAGCTTCTCGGCTTGTAAAGAGCCATCACAACCAGTCCAATTATTGTCGACGTCAGCATCAGGCTGTAGAACCCGTAGGCAAATTGCGCGACCCAGACGTACGATTCCGGGAGCAAATCCGGCGAGTACGCCCATTTCCACGGAACTTGAAACGTCCAGAGCAGCGTTACCGCCTGTTTGAGCGAATGTACGCCGGACGCGACAAAATACGTTTGGACGATAATGCTTGAGAACATCGCCAAAAAGAAGACGAGGAACCCGTATCGGAACCATCGCGAGGACAGGAATTTTGGCGTGGACTTGTTTCGGCTCAAATGTAACGTCGCGCCGAGCAGGTTGAACAGCTGACCGCGTCCGCACATGTTGTTGCAGAACCACTTGTTCCCGAAGAATATCGCAAAGATCAACGGCAGCAGGAAGTCGATCATGCCCAGCCAGGCAAAAAGGATGTTGAAGAATCCCAGCGTAAAGTAAACGATCGCCCAAATCCAGAGATAATCATACCAATGCTTTTGTTTCATGACGCTCCTTCCAGCGCTTTTACCATCGCTGCGCCTGACGGGCACGCTTTGGCGCACAGTCCGCACCCGATGCACTTTTCAGCGTCAACCTCGGCGCGGCATCCGCGAACGACCTTGATTGCTTCTCTTGGGCAGACGTTCTCGCACGCGCCGCAGGCAACGCAATGCGAAACGTCAACTTCCGCTCTTCTTTTAGCCATTTTCTGTATTTCGGAATTCAATAACGATTTTAATTATTATCAACGTGCGATATTATAGTAAAAGAGGAATTTGATGTCAAGGGAATATTGAGAGCGAGCATATTTGGTTGCTTGAACGTATTAAAAAGAACGCAGAAAACCTTTTCAGGGGGGCGGGTATTACCCGCCTACAAACAACCTTAGATTACGCGGACAATGTCCGCTCCCCAGAAACCTTATCAACTTACAAACCGACAAACGCCGCAATCTCCTTATCTAACAGACGATAGACGTTTGCGACGAGATAGCCGTCTGCAATGGCGTGATTGAGGCGAACGGTTACCGGCATTTGAAGTCTGCCGTTTTCTTCGCGGTATCGTCCCCAGTTGACGATCGGCAGAAAATACAAATAGCCGTCTGGCAGTTCAACATGGAGCGAATCGTAGGACAGCCACGAAATATACGAAGCGTCAAACCAGTTCGGGTGATTCGCCATGTCCAAGCCGTATTCCCGGGTCTGTTTTGCCTTTTCCACGTCCGCAAAAGCGTTGGCGTAGAACGTTTCGTAATCCGCACAGTATTCAGAATAGACGAGCGTAAACGTTTCGGTATCTTCATGAAAAACGTACTGCGTCGGATGGACGACGTCGTAACAGATTAGCTCTTGCGTTTTCCAGTTATACGCCATCTTGTAATCGTCACGAGAGTTGAGCGCCTTTGAGAGCAGATACAGAAAATTGAGATAGAACTTCGTATTCGTCTTTTTGGAATACGCAACCAAATCTGTTACATCCAGCCGCGCCGTCATCGACGTCGAGCATTTGCAGTCTTCCGTAAAATGACGAAACACGCCTTTCCGATAATACGTTTCTTTATCAATAACCTTGTAATTCATTTTAGTTGCGAGTAACGAGTTGCGAGTTGCGAGAGGAAGCACGAAAAATGAGTATGACTTAACGCCATACTCATTTTAATTTTCTATTTATTCACGCAATCCCATCGGGGAACGCTTGCGAAATTCCGAATTCCTAATTCCGCATTCCGAATTGGTTTCAGCTCAGCCAGACGGGCAGTTCGTGAACTTTGGGCAGGGAAACCGGCTTGGCGTACTTGACGCCTTCCATGGTGCGGATTTCTTCGAGCAGTTCCGGAGTCGGGACGGAGTCCAGAGACAGAGCGCCGATTTGGGTGCCGGTGGATCGGCTGGCGCCGACGCACATCTGAGCGATGTTGGCGTTGTGCTTTCCGCAAATGGTTCCGAGTTTGCCCAACATGCCGGGGACGTTGTCGTAATCGAAGACGATCAGGTTGCCGTCGAGGTAGCTTTCCATGCGGCTGTCGTCGATTTGAATCAAACGCGGCATGTCGTTGCCGAACAGGGTTCCCTGAATCGTATAGACGGCGGTTTCCGTTTTGAGCTGAGCGGTAATTGTCGAGTTGAAGTTGACGACTTCTGTCGAGCGTTCTTCAATCAGTTCGATTCCGCGTTCACGAAGCAGAATGTCGGCGTTGACGATGTTCGCTCCGACGTCAGACGCTTTTTCCATGTATCCAGCGGCGAACGCGCTTGTCAGCAGACCAGTGTTCTTTTTGGCGACTTCGCCCTTGTACGTCAGCTTGAGGCAAACCGGGGCAGACGTGCCCATCTGTCCGAGGAACAAGCCCATTCTCCACGCAACGTTGAGGTATCCGCGAAGTTCTTCGAGCGTTTTCGGATCCAGCGGGCTGGTATTGACGGCGGAACGAATCGCGCCGGTCTTGAAGAAATCGACCATCAGCTGAGCCGCTTCAACGGCAACGCTGAGCTGAGCTTCTTCGGTCGACGCGCCCAGGTGAGGCGTGCAGACGACGTTTTTCATGCCGAAGAGCGGATTCTGCTTGCAGGGTTCGGACGGATAAACGTCCAAGGCGACGCCGCCGAGCTGACCGCTTTCCAGACCGCGAACCAGAGCGGCTTCGTCGTAAATGCCGCCGCGAGCGCAGTTGATCAAACGCGCTCCCTTGGGCAGCATGGCAATTTCCGCGTCGGAAATCATGCCGCGGGTGGCGTCGGTAAGCGGGGTGTGAACGGTAAGCAGATCGCAGTACGGAAGCATGTCTTTGTAGTTCGCGTAGAGCGTAATTCCCAGTTCTTTGGCTTTCGCTTCGGTCATGAAGGGGTCGAATCCGATAACCTTCATTTCCATCGCCAGAGCGCGTTTGGCAATCGCCTGACCAATGCGTCCCAAACCGATGATGCCGAGCGTCTTGCCAGCCAGCTGAGTTCCCGTAAAGAGCTTTTTGTCCCAACGGCCTTCGATCAGGCTTTGGTAAGCCGGGGCGGTATGACGAACCAGAGCGAACATGAGAGCCAGGGTCTGTTCCGCTGTTGAGAGCGTGTTTCCGCTGGGCGTGTTCATGACGATGATTCCCAAGCGGGTTGCCATCGCCTTGTCGATGTTGTCCGTTCCAACGCCCGCGCGAGCGATAGCGCGAAGACGCGTGTTGCCTTCCAGAACGTCAGCCGTAATTTTCACTCCGGAACGACAGATGGCGCCGTCGAATTCGGTGAGCGTCTTTTTAAGCTCTTCGCCCGCCAAACCCGTGCGAACCTCGTATTCGATTCCAGCGTTTTTCAACAAATCCAAGCCGTCCTGGGACAATGTGTCCAAAATTACGATTTTTGCCATCTGTTTAACTCCTTAAAGGTTAAAGGCATCGGTTTTCACGGTCAACAACCTTCGTCCGCCGCGCGGGGAAGTACCGCTAAATTTGTATCGATAGAAATTTATCTATTTCTATCGTCAAATCCATTTACAATTATTATAGCGAATTTAAAATTTATATGGAGGGGGGGCTGGGGGGAATTTTTGGACTTTATTTACGTCCGGGTTTTGAGTTAGGAGTGAGAAGTGAGGAGGGAGAAGTTAAATCCCCCCCTGCCAAATTGGCATTAAATTAGATATATTGTCCTGTAATATATAATTCAAATATTATTTCCTTGTTCTAATTTACCTATACAGTGCAGATTAATGCTTTGACGTCCCCGTTTTGGCTGATTTTGACGTTTGGCATAGAAATTGCACTTGTAGAGGGACATTGTTTAATTTGTCAAATTTGTAATGGGCGTCGACGTTTGCGGCGCGTACAGTAATTAATAAAGTCGCAAACGATCGGCAAATCATAAATCAAAATTCAAGCATTTAAGGAGGAAGCGCTGTGGCAAAACAGATGGCTTTTGATGACAAGGCTCGTCAGCCGATATTGGCGGGCGTTCAGAAACTGGCTCGCGCGGTTAAAAGCACACTCGGTCCGCGTGGTCGAAACGTCGTATTGGATAAAGGCTGGGGTTCCCCGAAAGTAACCAAAGACGGCGTAACGGTTGCCAAAGATATCGAACTGGAAGATCCGGAAGAAAACCTCGGCGCGCAGCTGGTTAAAGAAGCCGCGTCCAAGACAAACGACGTCGCCGGCGACGGCACGACAACGGCTACCGTTCTGGCGGAAGCGATTTATACAGAGGGCTTAAAAAACGTTGTCGCAGGGGCAGACCCGATGTCGTTGGCTCGAGGCATTTCCAAGGCGGCGGACGCTGTCGCGGCTGAAATCGAAGCCAACGCCAAAAAGATCGACGAAAAGAGCAAAAAGGAAATCTCGCAAGTCGCTTCTCTGGCTGGCAACAACGACCCGGCTATAGGCGCGATTCTGGCGGAAGCCTTCCTCAAGGTTGGCAAAAACGGCGTTATCACCGTTGAAGAGGGCAAAGGATTTGAAACGATCGTTGACGTTGTCGAGGGCATGCAGTTCGACCGCGGATACCTTTCTCCGCATTTCGTCAACAACGAAGAAAAGCAGCTGGTTGAATTCGACAACCCGCTCATTCTCATTTACGAGGAAAAGATTTCCAACGTCAAGGCTCTGGTTCCGATTTTGGAAGCTGTCAGCAAGTCCGGCAAACCGCTGGTAATTATTGCGGAAGACATCGAAGGCGATGCACTGGCGACGCTGGTTGTCAACAAGATGCGCGGCATTCTTAACGTCGCAGCTGTCAAGGCTCCGGGATACGGCGATCGCCGCAAGGCGATGCTGGGCGACATTGCCATTCTCACCGGCGGCAACGCGATTTTCAAAGACCTGGGCGTTAAGCTGGAATCGGTTCAGATTTCCGACCTGGGCAAATGCAAAAAGATCATTATCGCGTCCGACAAAACGACCATCGTTGACGGCGCTGGTTCCAAAGACGCTATTGCGGGCAGAGCCGAACAGATTCGCGCTGAAATCGACAAGACGACCTCCGACTACGACCGCGA
>JAZMZV010000016.1:0-38095 GCA_045586185.1 Thermoguttaceae bacterium
ATTTAAGAAATTTACTATTTTTACAACTCATGTACATTAGTTGTGCAAGTTCATTAACCTTCTTTTGTTGCCAAGCTAATAAGCAAACTTTTAATGAAAAATCTAATTGACCATCTTCGTTATTTTTGTCATACAAACGTACACCATCATTTCTTTCAAACGATTTGTACAAGTCGTTAAATGCTTCAAAATCTTCAATGTAACAGTATAACCTCGCTTTGTGCCAGAATGTTCTGTGCAGCGCCATATCAGATTTTGCTAATTTGTCGAGTTTTTTAATCAATATTGCAGCTTGATCATACTGTTTTGCTAATATATATAATTCTGATAAAAACAATGTTTTTCCAAAATCTTGAATTTGACTCTTCTTATTCATTAGTTGTTGTGCATATTCAATAGCGCGTGGTAATTTAATATCTATATAGGCGTAATAATAAGCCTTTAAAAAAAGTATATCCCCTTGTATAGCAGGGGCATCTTTACATTTTTCCGCTTTTTCCAAAATGTTTAACACATTATCACGGTTGAACAAAGTACATAATGCCGCACGTGCAAGCCAAAAACGACCATACATTGGATGATGTTCCAATAATTGATCTAAAATATTTAAAGCAATATCATAATGTCCTATTTTACAATAGTTATCTACTAATAAAAAAGCGTTATTACAATAATCCTCTGTTTGTAATCTTTCTCCTTGTTCCAACGAACATAATAATAGTGGAATCGCGTCGTTATAAGCTTTATTTGCAATCAAAACCATAGATTTGCAGGTAATATACCGATGAGAATTTAGAGGTTTGCTATCATCTACATAACGTATTAATTTTAGAGCTTCTTCATTTTTATGCATTTGTACCAACACAACCGCTTTTTCGGAAAGAATCGCCGATTGTTCGTCTTTGTCCTTGAATTTTTGAGCTAAGTTATCATAAATGCGGAGAGCTTCGTCTGCTTTTCCCATTGCAGACAAACAACGGGCGCGACGAATCAGGAACGTCAAGTTGTCTGGATGTTTCTCAATGAGCGAATTGACCAGCTTGAGCGCGTTGGGATAATCTCGAAAATCAAAACTTTCCAAACAGCTATTCCAGTCGCTGGCGGTCGTATCGAACACGGGTACAGGCGGAAGTTCATCAAAAGCGCTGGAAGGATTGTCAGACGGCAACTCGTCAGCATACAACGCAATCGACAAAACAGCGATAATCAACAGAGCAACAGCTTGTACAAACGTTTTCATTTTTCGTTCTCCGATATCTGACAAAAGACGCTTTTTAGTCACGCGAGTTCCTTTGAATAAAAGAAAACGCATAGGGAACAATTATTTGTTGAATAAAATATAGCGCTAGATGATATTTTTTGCAAGATGAAATTTTCCGTTAGACAATATGGCAGTAAAGTAAAGAAAAATGCTTGTCATGAAATCGCGGCGTCTCTCAAAAAAGCTGCTGGGAGTTGCTGGGAGGATTCTGAGAACTGCAGGGACAGGAAAACCGCCCCGCAGTTTCCAATAGACGCAGCCAAAAATCTTCTCGGGTCGCGGACGAAGTCCGCAAAAGTATTATACCACAAAGAACATAAAGAACACAAAGAATCGAACGTTAGGCGAGCCACGGGTGTAAACCCGTGGGTATATTACTAACAACCAACGAATGAAAACAAGGTTTTTGGACGCTATGCCCGGGAACTAACGTTCCCGGCTCGCCTAAGATTTTTCTTGTAATAATAGAAAATGCTTCAATTGTCTAATTCTGGGCGCGTGGTCAAAGCAGTCAAAGCCGAAAACAAAAGAACCAATTCAATATCAGCATTGTCAATTGGACGGGATATTCGAATCGGAATAGGGCTATTATAGGATTTATTTGAATTCCTGATTAAATGAAGGACTTTTTGACCTTTGCAATCTCGAACAACTACAATCTTTTTACACGTCCAGCGTTGCGGAAAATCTCCTATTAAATAGGGACATTCGCCTTGAGGAATAACCAAACTTCGCAGCATTTCCCCAGGATACTTTTTAAAAAGACTATTCAATCCGCTGAAATCTGATGAATAAAAATCTATTGTTTGAAGCGCTTCATCGGAAAGACCGTCTATTGATTGAATCAGCGCTTTTCGATTCTTTGAATCCATTGGAACGTCTTCAAAATACGTCTTGTTGCGTATAGCAATCGGATTCCAATTAGAATCATAAAAACCGTTTGGATATTTTTTATTCGGAAACAGATTCTGTACATAATAAACAAGCTGCCCGGATACAAGATTTTCAATTTTACACCCGCCGAGATTCGCCGGGGCGTTTGGCAGCTTTATGAAAGATTTGATATTATAAACAATCTCTCCATCGCGATTTGAAATCTGGTAAGCAAATTTGAACGCGCTGGAACTTATAGCATAATATCTTGAACCGTGAACGGGGGACGAAATTTGTTTCATTGTATACGTTGCATTGACGTCATGACAATAAATGTAACTGACCGGACGATATTTATCGCAAGGCGCGTTTTTAAACAAGTTGTCAATGCTTGCCCTGACCTGATACAACAGTTTATTTGTTGAACACCCAAGCAGCAGCCGGAACGGAGTTGTTTTATGAGCGTCTATGAGCCTGTTAACGTCGACGTTTTCAAGATTGTTATAGTCGATGTCTGGATCAGGGGTTTCCGATAGCCAGTATTCCCCGGCTTGTACAATCGTCTGTAAAAAGAACAGTTTGTCATGAATGGTCTTTTTCAAAAGGAATTCCGCATTTTTAACGACCAAAATAATCTTTTCCGGAGTTACGACAGGCGGACGCGTTTGTAAATTTTCATCCCATTGTATATCAAGACATAAACAGTCGCAAAGAGCGTAATAATTCTTGCCAAACCCATTAAAAAACGGCATAACGCGCTGAAACGTTTCCATTAACGTTTCTTTATCCTGCATTTGACAACCGTCAAAAATCCGGTAAAACGTCTTGTCTGGATTATCGATAGTCAAGCTGTCAATAATATCGTGCGTAAACAAACCAATATAAACGTTAGACGGATTGTTTAACCACTGATTTAATGAATTTATCGAGTTCATTTATTTACCGTACGACCCTTAGTTTTTTGACGAGCTAAAAAATCAATTATGCTTTGTAAATCGTAATCGTTACAAGTAAAGCGTTTATTTGACCATCCAATAACCCTGCTGTTTAATTTTGTTCCCTGGTTCGTTGTTGGCTTTTTAAATTCATATCCATCTATAATTTTTCCGGATTTGTCAATAACAAGAACCATCTTGCTATAAGGTTCCTTATTGTTATCATAGTCAATATAAAAATGACGCGCTAATTGCAGTTCGTTCAGGCTGTCGTCAATAAACGCGTCTTTTCTGCAAGACGGCGTCTTTTCAATGGAACCGGCGTCTTCTTGAGGAACCATAAAAATATACACGCAATCTTGCATGGCTGGAATATCGTTTTGGCTGGATATAAAATCCGATATTTCTGACGTTGTACATCCAATTAACAACAATACAGATTTGTTATCAAAATCTTTGGGGTTATATTTTCCGGCGTACTGCGTTTTGTTATGCTTTACCAGCATAATATTTTCAAAATGCCCGAACAGCGGCAGGGGAACAAAGCGAAACAATAAATAACAGGCGATCAGCGCCAAAAACAATAACGCAAACGCGCCAAAAATTTTACGTAACATGATTTACCTTGCGGAACTCAATTCCAGAAAAAAGTCATGGCGCATCTGCGAATGTCGCGAATGAGCAAGAAATAACAAATCGCGGCAAGACGCTTTGCGCCTTACCGCATCCAAAGGTTGATATAAAAAGGGAAATATCGAAAACGCCTTAGTTCGCCCAGCCGTCGGCGTCCTGTTCGCGCATGAGGGCGGCGAGGATGGCTTTTTGGGCGTGGAGGCGGTTGCCTGCCTGCTGGAAGATTTTGCATTGCGGGGATTCCAAAACTCCTTCCGTTACTTCCAGATTGTGACGCGCCGGCAGACAGTGCATGAACCAGGCGTCCGGGCAGTTCGCCATGAGTTCTTCGTTGACCTGGTACGGGCGAAGATCCTTTTCCTTTTGCTCTTTGAGATCTTCCTGACCCATCGAAACCCAGACGTCCGTATAGACGACAGACGCGCCTTTAACCGCGTCGGCGGGGTTTTCGTAAACGGTCATGTTGAGATTTGGAACGTGACGGGTAAGATAGTCCGTCATTTCCGGGGTAAATCGATAGCCGTCCGGCGTTCCCATGGTAAAGCGAATTCCCAGCAAGCCGCAAATTTCCGCCAGCGAGAACGCGACGTTGTTTCCGTCTCCGACCCACGCCAGGGTTTTGCCGACCAGGCTGTTAGCCCCGGTTTTCTCCTTGAGCAGTTCCCGGAACGTCATGATGTCCGCCATCGCCTGACAGGGATGAGAGAAGTCCGTCAGACCGTTAATAACGGGAATTGTACTGTATTTCGCCAGACTGACAACGTCCTGATGGTGTTTGGCGCGAACCATAACCAGATCGACCATTTCGCTCAAAACGCTGGCGAACTCTTTCCAGGTTTCGCGCTGACCGAAACCGATTTCCGCGCCGGAAAGGTACATGGCGGACCCGCCCAAATGCGTCATGGCGCAGTCAAAACTGACGCGGGTGCGAAGCGATTGTTTTTCGAAAATCATCGCCAAGGTTCTTCTGGGAAACAACGGCTCCCGAATCCCGCGCTTGAGCCGGGCTTTCAGGTCGTCAGCCAGGTCCAGAATGTTCAGCAGTTCTTCTCCGGTGTAGTCGCTCAGGTTGATAAAATGACGCATGATGGTAGTAGGATGGATAATAAAAAAGTGGGGTTGTTAGTTAGGAGTTAGGAGTGAGGAGTGAGGAGTTGACGCAAAGCGATTCTCGCAACTCGCAACTCGTAACTCGCAACTTTGCCGATACAGCTCTCGCCGCTATTTCCCGCAGTAGTCGATTGCTCGCGCCAGTTCGCTCTTTAAGTCGGCGCGTTTGACGATGCGGTCTATATAACCGTGTTCAAGTAAAAATTCGCTGGTTTGGAATCCGGGCGGGAGTTCCAGGCGAACGGTTGCTTTGATTGTTCGCGGACCGGCAAAACCGATAAGGGCTTTCGGTTCGGCGAAAATCAGGTCGCCCAGCGAGGCGAAACTGGCGGCGACTCCGCCCATAGTCGGGTTGGTTAAAACGGAAATGTACAGTCCGCCGACTTTGTCCAGTCTCGCCAACGCCGCGGAAACTTTCGCCATTTGCATCAGGGACAGAATCCCTTCCTGCATTCTGGCGCCGCCGCCGGACGCACTGACGATAATCAGCGGAAGCGAGTTGTCAATCGCCTGTTCGATGGTTCTGGTAAGGCGTTCGCCGACAACGGAACCCATCGATCCCATCATAAAGGCGGAATCGGTTACAGCAATCGCGACGCGGCGGGCGCGAATCATGCCTGTCCCGCTGACGATGGCGTCGTTGAGAGAGGTTTTCGCCTGCTCTTTGACGATTCGGTCGCTGTACGCGGATTTGGGGTCAACAAACTCCAGCGGGTCTGTTGGACGCAGCTGGGCGTCCCATTCTTCAAACGTCCCCTCGTCGATGAGCTGACGGATTCGTTCGCGAGCGGAAACGTACCAATGGTATTCGCATTCCGGGCAAACGCCCAGACGTCGGTCGGCTTCTTTGCGGAAAATAACCGCCTGACAGCCGGGACATCTGACCCAAAGCCCTTCCGGAACTCCGCGTTTAGGGTGTTTTGCCGAATTTTGCCAAGTTGAATTTTCGTCCATAGTAAGCGTTTAGTGATTAGTGTTTAGTGGTTAGTGTTTAGTCGCAAGCGCATTTCTCCCTATGCACTACGCACTATGCACTATGCACTAAAAAAATAAATTTCCGCCCCCCGAAGACCCCTTATAGCTTGCTGAGGTCTTCTTTTGAAATCTCAATCAACTCGAAAGTCCCTTGAGATCGGGTTAAATTCCAAAGGTCAGGATTGGAACAATCTCCGTTTTTCAAAACGAAACGAATCAGTCCCGCGCACGGCTCGGAGGCGACGATAGCGGCGCAGTAGTCTTCGTCCCATTTTTTGGAAATCTTTTTCAGGGCGCTGACAACGCGCTTTTTCGCGTCTTGAAGCGTTTCGCCGTCTGGGGCGCGAAGGTTCCACGGGGATTCTTTCCCCTCTTTATAAACTGTCGGCTGATACTTGTGAAGTTCTTCAACCTCCATGCCTTGCCAAAGCCCCATGTTGACGTTTTGCAAACAGGAAACGGCGACAACCGGGGTTTCCAAAGCGGAACCCAGCGTCTGAGCGCATTCCCAATCCGGCTGCATTTCCGGCGAGTAAATCACTTCCGGTCGTTTCGCCTTGAGTTCGTTTGCCAGGGAGGCAATTTGGTCTTTTCCCATTCGATTGAGTGGGACGCTTAAATTTCCCTGAATCCGCTGTTCAATATCGAACGACGTACATCCAGGATGAATTAAAACGATAGTAATCATTGTCGTGAGGCAATCTTGTCCCGCAGAAATTCAAAACGATCGCGGTAGTCTGGATGACCCAAAATAGCGGTTCCCATGACCAGTAAATTCGCGCCGGCTTCTACGCAGGAACGGATCGTGCTTTCGTTTACTCCGCCGTCTACGGACCGCCAAACCCGGTCAGGAGCGTTTTTCCTGAGCCAGGACAGCTTGTCCAGCGCGACGGGATTGAATTTCTGACCGCCAAAACCGGGCATGACCGACATTGTAAGTACAAGGTCGCACAGCTCTAAATAGGGTTCCAGAACAACAATGTCTGTTGGCGGGTTGACGGCTAACCCTGCTCCGGCGCCCAGCTTGTGGATTTCATCCAAAAGACGGGTCGGGTCTGGAACGGCTTCTATATGGATGGTCAGACAGTCCGCTCCCGCTTTGCGAAACGGTACCAGAAAGTCTTCCGGATTGGACAGCATCAAATGCACGTCCAGAGGCAAATCAGTTGTTTTTCTGACAGCCTCTACCACTGGGACGCCAAAACTCAGGTTCGGCGCGAAATGACCGTCCATAATATCCAAATGCAAAACTTCCGCCCCAGCCTGCTCCAAAGCGCGAATCTCGCGTTTCAGACAGGCGAAGTCTGCCGCCAACAGCGACGGATTAAATACGGGCAGTCGAACGGCTCCGGATGGAGTCGTCGGCGCTCGGAAAAATTGGGTTCTGGAAGTATTCATATCGGAAATACAATAATTTTTATTTTAAAATAATTGTCTTATACCATATTATAACGTATAGAGCGATTATTTGCAAGGGGCTATGACCCATAAACATAGCAGAATACTTGACGAAACTGATTAGTTTTAACTATTTTAACTATTTTACAGAGATAAAGAAGGGGGGGTGAATGGAGACGTGTCCGAACAAGGATGCATAAATTTAGCAGGGTTGGTTGTAAAAATAGAGGCTATCATAGTAAAAATTTTAAAAATTATAGTTTTGTAGCAAAACTTTTTTCCTTTGAGCGGTGTATAAGATATATCGATTCGCGTTTGAAGGCGTTTGGCGTCTGTCGCGAAAAGAACATTTAATCAATTTATTGGAGATAATTTATGACACGTAAATTCTTCGCATTGTTTGCCGCGCTTATTATGGCGTTCACCGTTAGCGCGTCTCAGATTCAGGCGGCTGCCCCGGTTGCTGAAATCAGCATTGGCAGCTACGAAACGCTTTCGAGCAGCTTTGAAACTCTTGGCAATATGCTCGACAACGAACAGCTGGCCACTTTCCCGAAACTCCTTGAAGCGCAGATTGGCGACAACCTCAAGGCGTTCGACAAATCCAAGCCCTCTGGCGCTTTGGTCTTCTTAAAAGAAAAGAACGGCAACGTCAGCGGCGCCAACTTCCTGGCCTTTGTTCCGCTTGCCGATTCCGCAGTTCTCTTTGACGCTCTGGAAGACAATGACGCCGTTGAAGTGGAAGCAACCACGGTTAAAGGCGTCGAGATGAAAAAAGTTACAGCCATGGAAAAGACCGTTTACGTTGTAACGGCAAATGGCTGGACGTTCGTTTCTGACAAAACTTCTTTGCTGCTTGATCTTCCCAAAAATCCGGCTGCTGCGTTGGGCGATCTGCCTTCCAAGTACCTGCTGGCTGCCAAGCTGAACATTGACGTTGTTCCGGAATCCGCCAAAAAGTGGATCGAAGATCAAATCGAAAGCGGCATCAAAGCTGCTGAAGCTGCCAATCTCGAAGACGACGAAGAAGAAGTCGAAGAAGAGGCCCTTTTGGAAAAAGTTCAAAAGTATTCTCAGAACGCTCAGCTGAAGCAGTTCAAGAAATTGCTTTATGAATTCAAGTCGGTTGTAATTGGAGCTGCTTTTGACGGCAAAAAGAACGTTCTTCGTTTCGATCTGGACGTTACCCCGGTTGAAGGTTCTGCAACCGCCAAAGAGATTGAAGCTTACAAGGGTCAAACCGGTCTTGGCGCCGTTGTTCTCGACGATGCGACTGGATACAGCTCTGAAACCAGCATTCCGGAAGAAACCAAGTCAACTCTGGAACTGCTTGGCATGTACAAAGATCTTATTCTCAAAGCAGTTGCTGACAGCGATGAAGAAATTGAAATCAGCAAAGAAAAGTTGAATTCTTTGATTGAAAAAACCTCTGCCGTTATCGAAGATATTATCAAAGCCAACGACGGCAAAGTTATGAAATCTGGTTCGGCGGTCTATTTCAAGACGGACGACATCAGCTTTGTTACAGTTTCCAAAGGCGCCAAAATTGAAACGATTGACGAAGTTGTCAAGAGTTGGCTTAAAGAAGCTGGCGAAGAAGTTAATAAGTACTTCAAAGCCGACGTTGAAACCTGGGAAGGTCTGACGTTCAACGTTGCGACGATTCCGACTGAAAAGATCACAAAAGAACTTCTCAAGAAGGCTGACGAATGCGACGACGAAGACGACGCTGACAAAATCAAGGAAGTCGTCAAGACAATCGAAGCGATTTACGGCGACAACGTTACAATCGCTTACGCTGTTGGCAAAGATACGTTCTACTTTGCAGCTGGCAAAGACGCCGTTGCCCTGATCAAGAAAGTCGCTTCCAATGGCGCGGCTGTTCCGAACGGATATCTGGATTACGGCATGCTCAACGTTAAAGAACTTCTCGGCACGTTCTCCAAGTTTACCTTCCTCGAAGAAGACGTCCGAGACATTCTGGAAGCTGTTGCTGAAAGCGCCGACGAAAACACCGGCAAGATCTGGTTCAGTGCAGGAGAGAACGGCAAAGGCGGAGCGACCTTCTCGCTGGAACTCGACGGCGGCATCCTCAAGATGGGTCAGACCGGAATCATGCTTTACATGATGAACAACGCTGGCGGATTTGGCGGCGATGAAGAAGAATTCGAATTCGACCTGGATGAAGACGACTGATCAATAGCGGTTTCAGGGACGTTTGTTAACAGGCGTCCCTGACGCTCGTTTGTTCAAAACAATCTCAAAGACAATAAAAAAGCCGAGGCGTTAAAAACGTCTCGGCTTTATTGTTTGGGTTGTCAAAACGGACAAACGATAAATTTATTTGTCGGCTTTCTTTGTGTTACGGCGTTCTTCCAAACGAACAGCTTTGCCGGTTCTCTGACGCAGATAGTACAGCTTGGCGCGCTTAACTCTGGACGAACGAGTAACAACGATCTTCGCGATTTTCGGGCTGTGAAGCGGGAACTTGCGTTCAACGCCTTCGCCCTGAACAATACGGCGGACGGTGAACATCTCGCTGGCGCCAGAACCGCTGCGGGCAATGACAACGCCGGAGAAAATCTGGATACGTTCTTTTTGACCTTCGAGAATACGGCAATGAACTTCAACAGTATCGCCAATTTCGAAGTTAGCAATGTCTTTTTTCAGGCAGGATTGAACTGCCAAATTCATAATTTCCTGACTCATGGCTGCTTACCTTTCTTTATGGTACTTTAGGTTGTAATTTCTGTGAACGCTCAAAGAGGACTGCGGAATCAATTTGCGTCCGGGTCAGTTTTGGGACGCGCTTTCCGCTTTCGTTTGGGCTTGTTCGCTTCGTCAATTTTCCGTTGGATTTCTTCAGTAATCAAATCGGGTCGGCGTTCTATCGTTCGCTTTAACCCTTCGTCTAACCGCCATTTGTCGATTGCCTGATGGTTGCCGTTGAGCAGGATTTCCGGAACGGTTAATCCCCGATATTCTCGCGGGCGAGTGTACTGCGGACCTTCCAGAAGCCGATCTCCAAAGGAGAAGGAATCTGTAACCGCGCTGAGCTGATCTCCCAACGCGCCGGGAAGAAGCCGGAACACCGCTTCGACAATCGCCATCGCGGCAACCTCGCCGCCGTTGAGAACGAAGTCTCCCAGCGACACTTCTTCAGGCTGAAGAATTTGCGAAATGCGTTCGTCAAACCCTTCGTATCTTCCGCAGATAATCATAATGCGCGGAAGTTGGGCGAATCGCTCGATATCAATCTGTTTAAGCGGTTTGCCTTGTGGAGAAGTCAGCAGGATGTGAGCGGGAGGCTCGGTTAACGTCTGAACTTCTTCCACGCAGTCGATTAAAGGGCCGGGCATGATAACCATTCCAGGGCCTCCGCCGAAAGGGCGGTCGTCGACTGTGTTGTGTCTGTCGTGAGTCCAGTTGCGAAAGTTGTGCAAATGAACTTCTAACTGTTGGTTGTCCTGCGCTTGCTTGAGCAAACTTTCTGATAAAAACCCGGAAAAAATCTCCGGAAACAGAGTGAGGATGTCAAAGCGCATTGATGGACTAAACCGGATTTATTTGATTACTGTTGTTTATAATTTACTCAGCTGGCTTTTCAGCGGGGGCTTCAGCTGCGGGAGCCGGTTTGGCTTTCGGAGCCGGGATTACGCGAGCGCGCTTTTTGGCAAGTCGTTCAACAGCTGCTTTTTGAGCGTCAAGATGGGTTCCATTGGGACCGTATTTCTTGATAAGAACGCCAACCTTTTCGGTCGGAAGAGCGCCAACAGACATCCAGTAAGCAACGCGTTCATTTTTCAGAGTAACGCGGGCGTCGGTTTCCGGAACGGCGGGATCGTAAGTTCCCAATTCTTCCAAAACGCGACCAAACTGAGGGCTATGGGAATCTACCGCTACAATACGGTAGTACGGACGATGGGCGCGGCCCATCTGCTTCATACGAATGCGAACTGCCACAGAATTTCTCCTTAATATTGGCTAGTGCGAATCTCTTTGCCACAAAAGCAAACGCTTTTGCCAGACGGCGGCTGGGGGCAGGTCCCTTGACGTACAACACGCGTGCACGTTCTCGTCTGTGGAATGGTTGATACATAGTATCCCCATTCGAGATTCAATTGAAAACGGAAAGTATAACCGATTTCTGTAAAAATTCAAGGGGGTAAGAGAGGAAAAATCGTAAAAAAGCTCTTGAATCTTCCCCTTTTTTGATTTCTGGAGAACCGCGTTCGCGTTACTCCTTAATTGTTTGCTGCGTCTGGCGTTACGACATCGGGAGTCTTGTACTTGATATGCAAGACGTTCAAGACTTTTATTATGGTTTCGTTTTTGGGCGAATACGGAATGGGCGTTCCGGAAATGGCGAAGTAAAGAATCGCGGAAATAACCAAAACCAGGAAAACCGCGATAATTCTCAGGATTCGGGATTTTGCCGTTTTACGTTTGCTCTTTTTCTCTTTGGACTTGTCGGTTCTGGAAAAATCAAAGCTTGCCAGTTTCTGTACCGGCGGCTGAACCAGCGGCGGAGCCGGGGGGGCAGGCGGCGCGGTTTGTCTGCCGACAGATGGATCTAACGGCGGGACGGGCAAAGCGGTATTTTGTCCCGGAGCTGGCGGAGCGGGCGGGGGCGTAGAACGCATTTCTCGAGCGCCCAGCGTCTGGCGAAGCTGCTGGTCGTATTCCGCTTTTAAATCTTTGTTGAGCAGTGTAACCCGGGCGCTGGATAGCTCGTTGAGCAGCGCTTGCGACTCAGCAGAATGCGCTCCGTTTTGAAAGGTGCGAATAAACGCCATCTGACGGTCGGCGGCGTTGGCGATAACGTCTTCGTCGGATTCAAACAGCTGCAGAGCAAGAAGACGATATTTATTTATCGGGCGTTCATCTTGAGGGATGCCCAACCACTGGTAATACGGGTCAAACTGTTCCGCCATGGTTATTCCTCCCCTTTCAATTTCTTTTTGATAAATTCCAGCCGCGCCGCCATCTGTTTTTCGTATCCGCGGTCTGTGGGAATGTAGTATTCTCTGTCAACGCCCAAGTAGTCTTGTTGAGCGATGCCGTCGGGCGAGTTGTGAGCGTACTTGTATCCGATAGCGTTGCCCATTTTCTTTGCGCCGCTGTAATGACCGTCGCGCAAATGCCGTGGAACGGGAATCGTTCTGCCGTTGCGGACGTCGTCTCTTGCTGCGCCAATTGCCATCGTGGCGGAATTGGATTTGGGCGCCAACGCCAGATAAATTGTCGTCTGTGCCAAAACGAGCTGAGCTTCCGGCAGCCCGATCTGTTCGCAGGCTTGCGAGCAGGCGACCGCCATTTGCAGAGCGTACGGGTCGGCGTTGCCGATGTCTTCGCTGGCGAGAATAATCAGACGACGCGTCAGGAATCGAAAATCCTCGCCGCCTTCGAGCATCTTCGCCAGCCAGTAAATTGCCGCGTCAGCGTCTGACCCGCGAACGGATTTAATCAAGGCGGAAATGGTGTCGTAATGCTGATCCCCATCGCGGTCGTACTGAACGGCTTTTTTCTGCATGGATTCCGCCGCCAGTTCCCGCGTGAACTCGATCGGGTCTGTCATGGTTGACAGGACGCCGATTTCCAGCGCAGACAACGCCCGGCGGGCGTCTCCCTCGGACAGCTCCGCCAGAAAGTCCGCAGCGTCGTCGTGAAGATGGATGTTCCAATTTCCCAGACCGCGTTCTTTGTCTTCAATCGCTCGCTGAAGAATCGTTTTGATGTCTTCATTCGTCAGCGGCTGGAACTGAAAGATTCGGCTTCGGCTGAGCAAGGCGTTATTGACCGTAAAGTATGGGTTTTCCGTCGTCGCGCCGACGAGTGTAACAATCCCGTTTTCAACGTCTGGAAGGAGAATGTCCTGCTGGGATTTGTTGAACCGGTGGATTTCGTCTACAAACAGCAGCGTCCGCTTCCCGGTTTGGCTGAGCAAATCGTAGGCGTGCGAAAGGACGTCGCGGAGTTCCTTCGCCCCGGATGTAACAGCGGAGATCTGCTGAAAGTGACAGTTCGTTTCCGTTGCCAGCAGCTGAGCCAACGTCGTTTTTCCCGTACCCGGAGGGCCAAAGAAAATGACAGAACCGACCCTGTCCGCCAGAATCAATCGGCGCAAGAGCTTTCCCTCTCCCAGGAAAGACTCCTGACCGACAAATTCTGCCAGCGTTCTCGGACGCATTCTCGCCGCCAGCGGCAGAGCCTTCGCCCGATTTTCCGATTCGGATTCTGAAAATAACGACGTCATGTCAATTAGTAATTAGTAATGAGTAATTAGTAATTAACGCAAGCGATCAACGATGGGTATTGGTTATTATTGGGATACCGTTCCGTTCTTTCTTGCTTTGATTACCGGGTCTTTGACCAGCGGGAGCTGAACGGGCTTGCCGGTTTCAGCAGACTGGTAAATGCCCAAGATAACTTCTGTTGCGCGGCGACCTTCAATGCCGTCGATGGCGGGTTTGCCGCCGGTTTTGATCGCTTTGAGGACGTCGGCGAAGAGCTTGGCGTGCCCCTGGAATCCAATTGCCGCCGGGTCGGCTGCGCCGCCGCCGGTACTCTTTTTGGACGCCATGCCTTCGAGAATTGCTTTGTCACAAGCCTTGGACTTGGCGAATTCCCAGCGAATCAGGTCTTCCTCTTCCAGCGTCGCGGAACCGGCAGACCCGGAGATGTCGATTTTCTTTAACGAGCCGGGATACGCCGCGGTTGTCGCCTCGATAACGCCCAGCGCGCCATTGGCAAATCGCAGCGTCGCGACAGCGGTGTCTTCAACTTCAATATTGACGTGGTCGAGCAGTCCCCACTGGGCGCGGATCTCGACAACTGGACCCATGAGCCAGCAAAGCAGGTCAACGGAATGGATCGCCTGATTCATCAGCGCGCCGCCGCCGTCCAGCGCCCACGTTCCGCGCCATGCGCCGGAATCGTAGTACTTTTGCGGACGGAACCATTTGACGTAGGCGTCGCCCATGGTGAGGTTGCCAAAGCGTCCGGCGTCAATCGCCTTTTTCATCTGAACGCTTGAATCGTGGAACCGGGACGGGAAGATCGTTCCCAGAACGACGCCCGCCTTTTCGCATTCGGCAATGATCTCGTCACACTTTTTGAGAGTGATTTCCAGCGGCTTTTCGACGATGACGTGCTTGCCAGCGCGCGCCGCTTTGACAGCCGGGTCGCGGTGCGCTCCAGAGGGCGTCCCAATCGTAACGACTTCAACGCCGGGGTCTTTGAGCATTTCGTCAAGATCATAGTACGCTTTGCAGCCCGTTTGAGCCGCAAGACGGTCTGCCGCCGCCGGTATAGTGTCATAGCAAGCAACGAGCTTCGCGTTTCTCAGGGACGCAATCGCCTTTGCGTGAAAACTTGCGATCATCCCGCAGCCAATGATTCCAAATCCAGTTGCCATTGAATTCTCCGTTAAGGTTAAAGGAAACAGGGTGTATATTGGAGAGGAAGGGGCTCTCGTTCGCAGACGGCGAAAAACTATTCCCCATTCCATATTATTTTAATAATATTATCCATTATCGTTGATATTTGTCAAGGCGCCGGGAGAAGAAAATTGTAATTCTTGCCCTCCCCGCCTTGAATCAGGAAGACAAAGCTGGTATAATACAGCAAAATGAAAAAGACGTCTTCCCCTTCCTGCCGACAGATTCGCAGCCGCGTCGTTGAGAGCCGATTCCGATTTTTAAAGGATTCTGCCGCTCCGGTTGCGTCCGCCCTGACTCGCCCTGACCCCAATCAGAGGGCGTTTCCGCTGGCGCTGTCTCGCGTTCAGGCGGGATTTCCCTCGCCGGCGGAAGATTTTATGGATCAGCCGCTCAATCTGAATTCTTATCTCATAGACAATCCCGCCGCGACGTTCTTTGTTCGCGCTGGCGGCGACAGCATGATCGGAGCGGGAATCCATCAAGACGACCTGCTGATTGTCGATAGAAGCCAACAGCCGGTCAGCGGCGACGTCGTTATTGCCGTTGTCGACGGGGAGTTCACCGTAAAGCGGCTGATTATTCATGGCTCATACGTTGAACTTCGTCCGGAAAACCGCCGCTATCCGACGCTTAAATTCTCAGAAGAAACAGAGCTGGAAATCTGGGGCGTTGTAAAAAGCGTTATACACCGGTTGGATTAGCGGCGTTGACGTTCTCTTTTAGTACGCGCTGGCGGGTTGCCATTGGGTTGACGGCTGTTGGTAAGTCGGACCGTATACGCTGCCATTGATATCGGTTGTATAGCCGCCGTTTTCTGCGCGGAATCGTTGGAATTCGTTTTGTAAATCGGAAGGAATCGGCGGGACGCCTTTAGCTCCGCCGCCATTGCGGCGCAGCGCTCCAGCAACGCCCAACTGTTCCGGATGGCGGGCGATTTTATCTGAAAAGACTTGAGCGTTTGACACAACCGGTTCAAGCTGACGTTTTAAGTCTGGAATTTCGTCAATCGTTGATTCGATTTTTTCGTAAAGAGTCGGATCGTTGGCTAAACGTCCAATTGTTCCGTCCGTACTGTTCAGAGTCGTTGTAAATTCGCTGATTTGCAGCAGGGCGTTGTCGAGATTGTCCAGAGAGCGGCTAATCTTTTCCATCCAAATTCCTTTTCGGTCAGAAATCGTTCCGGTGATGTTGTTTAAGTCGCCTAAACTCTGATCCGTCTTTTTGGCAACCTGGTTGATAACGTCCAGAGTTTCCCCTGAATTTTGAATTATCGTATCAAACGAATCTGCCAGCCCGTTGACTTTACGAGCTGTCGTTTTGAATTCGGCGAAAACCTCTTTGGCGTTGCTGATCGTTTGAGGGAGGGCAACGATAGAATCGTGGATTCCCGCCTGAACATCGGGGTCTGAAAGCATCTCATTGGTTTTGGCAATCAGCTCGCGAGTTTGGAGAGCCAAATCCCGAAGCTGGCTGACCATTCCTTTCATGTCGTCTTTATTTTCCATAAAAACATCGTCCAAATTGGTGAGGATCCTGTTGAGCTTTTGACTGGTATCAGTAATGGAATCAATTGCTGCAACAATATTGGTTTGCATATCCGTTGCCATTTGGAGCATGCTGGGAGCCATGTATCCCTGGAGGACTTCGCCTGGTTTAACCTGTTTTGTATCCGCCGTTCGCGGGGTTTGCTGCAAAACGTTTAGTTCGGCGTCGCCGAGAATATTGAGCGTAAGACGAAACGTCTGATTGTCGTAGAGTTTATACTGCGTTTCAATGAAAGCGGTTACCATCGCGCCCTGTTCGACAAGTTCAACTTTCCGAACTCGTCCAATCAGAATTCCGCTCTGCATAATGGGCGTGTTTTCCTTAACGCCTGGCGCGTTAGGAAACAAAACGTTTACTTTATATCTGTTTCCGGCGAAAATGGATTGCCAATCGGAAAAGATCACGATTAGCGTTACCAAAATCACAAAACCGAATATAATCATCAGTCCGAGTCGGAATTTCATTCCGGTCGTTTCGTTTGAATCGTCCATTTGGCTCTAATTATTCATATATAATCTTTCTCCAACTTCTCCGCGTATAAACTGTTTTACGCGCGGATCGTCGGAATGTTCCATTTCTGAGGGCGTACCGTCAAAAATTTTTTGAGGTTCGTCTTTTCCAAGCAGCGCATTGGGAAAAAGCATTATAACCCGATCGGCGCAATGCCGAACTGTGGTCATGTCATGCGTAACCACGACGCTGGTAACGTTTCTTTCATTTTGAGCGGCGCTGATTAACTCATTGATAACCGCGCTCATAATTGGGTCCAGACCGGTGGTCGGTTCGTCGTACAAAATCAGTTCCGGATCGAGCATTAAAGCTCTGGCAAGCCCGACGCGCTTTCTCATTCCGCCGGACAGCTCCGCCGGTTTTTTCTTCAAAACAGTTTCCGTCAGTCCAACCGCCCGGATTTGTTCAACGACTTTATCCCGAATGTCGCTGATGGGCAGTTTCCCCTCTTGAAGCAGCGGAAAGGCGACGTTCTGTTCAATGTTCATACTGTCAAACAGAGCCGCCATCTGGAAAACGAACCCGTATCGACGTCGAACAGCCGCCATTTCCAGGGCGTCGTACGTTGATAAATCAACGCCGTCAAACCAGACGGAGCCTTTTGTTGGACGCAAAAGACGGATGAGAAGTTTCAATAAAACCGTCTTTCCGCATCCGCTTTCTCCCACGACAGCCAAACACTGCCCCCGCGACACGTCAAAGCTTAAATTCTTCAACGTTGTTTGACGACCAAAGATCATCCAAACGTCTTTGAGGGAAATAATTGGGGTCATGTTTAGGGAATGGGGAGTAGGGAATAGGGAGTGGAATAACTTCCTATCCTCTAAAACAATTTGGCGTTGCCTGCCCAAATCATGCTGTACAAGGCTTCCAGGAAAATGCCTATGAGCAAGTCCAGCAGTAAAATTGCAACAAACGAATTGACAAACGCTTCCGTAGCGGCGCGGCCAACGCCTTCTGCGCCAGCTCGACAGTTAAAGCCGCGATAGCAACTGATAACACCAATCGCTCCGCCGAAGAAAAAGCTCTTGAAAATACCGGACGATATATCAAAAAGCCCTACAAACGACTGCGAATTGGATACATAATAATGGGAATCTATCCCTAGTAAGTATACGCTATAAAACGCTCCGCCGACGATGCCCATAAAGTCCGCCATGAGCGCCAAAATGGGAATCAGGAGAAAACAGCCCAAAAACCTTGGAACGACCAGGTAATGAATCGGGTTGGTTCCCATGCAGGTGAGAGCGTCGATTTGTTCTGTAACGCGCATCGTTCCCAGTTCCGCCGCCATTGACGACCCAATTCGACCTGCGAGCATTGTTGCCGCCAAAACCGGACCCAACTCCCGAACAAGCGACATGTTAATCAAAGCGCCCATACGGGTTTCCATGCCCAAGGATTTGAGCTGGGTATAGCTCTGAACCGCCAAAACCATGCCGATAAACGTCCCGGTCAGGGCGACAACCGGCAAGCTTTGAACCCCGATTTGATAAAAACAGGGCAATATTGTCCCTTTGCACGGCAAACGAGTCGTTAGCCAGCGGATCATTTGGGCGATAAAATACCCGAATTCGCCGATTCGACATATCTTGTCCATTACCGCGCCGCCAAGACGCTCTGTAAATGAACAAAATGATTTAACAATGCCCATATTGGGAAGGTTGGAAGGTAAAATTGACTTTGGCGTCATGATCAAAACAATGCGTCTGAGCATGACCGCCCGAAAACGAAGAAACAATTCTGCGCTATCTAATATCGACGTTTTTAAATATTATAAAAAGAATTCAGAGATTGATTGTTAACAATCGATATAATCGCTATATTTTAAAAAGACGAATTCTTGAAAGGCGGAAATGGAGTTGCCGCCTTTCGTTCAATTGTTGTTCTCAACTTTTGCTCGCTCGATTGCTTCCATAACTTCTGGGAGAATTCTGGTGGGGCGGCCGTCGGAGATGTTGACAAACGCCCAAAGCGTTTCCCCGGTTGCAATGGTCAGGTTGTCTTCGATCCGAATGACTTCGTAACTTCTGACGCTGGAAACCCTTTTAATTTCAGAAATCCAGGTGCGGATAATCAATTTGTCGCCCAAAAACGCTTGATGAAGATATTCAACAGTGTGTCGGCGGGCGACCCAGGTGGCGCCAAGATTCAGATAAAATTCCGGCGTCAATCCCCAGGAAGAAGAATTTTTGATGGCGACGTTTTCCATCCACTTGACGTAAACGACGTTGTTAACGTGTTTGTTTTGATCCAAATCGGACTCTTCAACAGTATGCTGCCAATCGTACGGCGTGGTTACAACAGGAATGCTTTTATTCATTTTTTGTATTGACGTTATCGCCTATTTCTGCGGCGAATTGAACTTTCGTCAGCCCGCAAAGACGACATAAGTCGTAAATATCGATTACGTTTCCCAGCGGAATCTCAGGGGAAACGTCCAGCAGAACCGGCAAATCGGATTTTGCTTCGGATAACGCTCTAAGCGTTGCGCCGACGGACTCCAAAGAATCGTATCGAACGTCCGCAATAAGCCAGTAGAGTTTTCCGTCAGTACGGAGTTCAATAACCGCTTCGTCCAGGTCGAGCAGCTCAGGAGGAATGGCGTCCGGCGATTTTACCGCGCCCGGCAAAGACAGGTTTGTCGATAAAAGCCATTCCGGCTGAATAAAGTTTGACGTACACAGGAAGAATATCAGCAACTGAAATATGACGTCAATCATAGGCGTCATATTCATCTCGAACGACGATTTTCGTTGACCGACAGGAAGTTTCATGGCGTTACGAGGGAACTGCTGGACAATCTGGCGTTTTCGTTTCAAGGAAAACGGCTTTCCTTGAAAAATAAAACGAAACGTTTTCTTTAGACTATCAATATACTCCAACAGCCATGAATGTCAAGAGGAAATTAGGAGGCAGTAGGCAATAGGCAGTAGGCAGTAGTGAAGATTCTCCTATTCTCTACTCCCTATTCCCTATTTCCTGTTACCCAATT
Source organism: Thermoguttaceae bacterium (assembly GCA_045586185.1). Taxonomy (GTDB): domain Bacteria; phylum Planctomycetota; class Planctomycetia; order Pirellulales; family Thermoguttaceae; genus RUG11551. Next base: position 19,678 of record JAZMZV010000016.1, read on the forward strand.
GACAAGTCGCAGAATTGCAGCAGCATTTTCTTCATTTTTGTCAGATCGCAGTTTTTGACCGCGAAGAGAAGCCGCTCTGCCCATTGGAGAAGGACTGAAGAATGAATCTGTTCGCCAAATTGACGTACCTCGTTTGAGAAACTCTCAACTTCTGAAAACGACATCCCTTTCGACATGCGCTCGCATTGGGGTTTCCATTCCGTCCTTTGCCTCTCCCATAAAGACAAGGCGGAATCAGACAAAACGTCAATGACGTCATTTTCTTCTTCCGGGACTTCCCAGGCGGCAAGCCATTTTGCCAACATGGTAACCAAGGCCTCCGGAGAAAGCGGCTTGTGAAGGATGTCGCTGCAGCCGGACTCCAAAAGCAGGTTATCCTGAGCGGAATCGACGTATGAAGAAAACGCGATAATCGGGATGTTTCCAGCAATGGGCTGCGGTTCGTCTCCCTTGTGCTGTCTTGTCGCGCTTGCTGCTTGATAAAGCGTTTGTTCCCACTGGCGAATCTGTCGAACGATCTGCGTTTGTCGAGAGCCAGGAAAACAAACGTCCATCAAAATCAGGTCTGGGAAATATCGCTGAACGTTATCGAGCGTTTCGTCAACGTTGTAAATATGAATCCAGCCGAAATGATACGGTTTGAGTATTTGAGCCAGCGCCAAATGAGTTTCTCCCAAATCGTCAACAATTAGTATTGTATAGGGGGGAAATTCAAAGCGATTCAAATCAACGGAAACAGAATTCACAGAAGGAACGGCAGAACAAAGCGTCTGATTGATAGTTTCTGGATTCTCTGCGCCGGAATTCTCCACCGCAGAAACGCAGTCTGGACGATTCTGACCAATGCGTTTTATGCCGGATTTGTTTTCCTGAACGCGGATGGAGATTTGAACAATCTGTTCAGAAGAATAACGTATCGCGCTTTGAACCAGATTGACTAACAGCCGTCTCATTTGATCGGAATCAGACAGAAAACATTGAGGGTTTTTGTCCTGAACGTCCAGGACAAGATTGAATTGATTGTTACAGGCGACAGAACTCATAAAAGTACCTTTCAGGTGGGGGAAATAATACGGCGAAAAGGGCGGCTCCGGCAGGTTTGAAAAAGGAAAGGACGGGGTTGAATGAGTTGTTGCCAGCTCGTCCAAGCCCCGACCTTGTCCCAACGCAATTACCCTAACCCTATGCAAAACCGTCGGTTAAGTTTTATTCAAACTTAACGTCCGAATTATTGCTGAAATAGAATGCTTTTCTGGCAACGTCAGCGTTCCTTAAGAACCGCTTTAGCGGTTCAATATCTGTAGCCATGGGTTTTAGCCCACGGAAGAACCGGCGTCGCCGGAGGGATTTCTCCCTCGACGACGCCGTTGGGAAACGGATACCGAGAAAGAAAAGCGCCAATCAACTTCTCGTTGAGGAGAGCGTTTTGGTCGCGCATTGGGGCTGCGCAAGGAAAACGCATTGATTGCTTTGTATTGCTTCCTTTTTGACGCGCCCCGCATGAGGAAGGCGAAATCTCATTTTTGAGCTGGAAGCGTTGATGGTTTATTCGCGCTCTATGGAGAGCGCTTTTAAAGAAACTGACTAAACGCTGCGATTGTTCAGGCGGTTTCTGTGATTATGGAACAGGGATTGTCAAAAACCTGGTTATGCGTTAGTTGTAAATTATTTGATGAAAAGTTTTGTTTATATGAGCCGTCAGACGCGCAGTGGACGCCGCGTCTGCGACTCGTCAGGGCGATTCGAGCAAAGAACGTCAAGGAAGTTTGGAAATCGCCAGCTTTGATTATTTAGGGGAATCACAATTAAAACGAGGACTAAAAAGTTTTGGGAAATCTTATGATCTGAAAAGTTCTTTAACTTGCTTATACAGGACTTATCGTCATAAGCTCTGGAAGTCTTTAATCTATTGCAAGTATTTTTTACGCTTTGTGTGTTTTTTTGACAAAAAAAGGTTGAAAGTACAAATAAAACGCAGTAAAAAAGCTGACCTTCGCTGCTTCGTGCTGGTTTACAAAAGCAAGATAACTTGCACCTGATATAAACGTTTTAGCGCTTTTTTCCTTTGTTGTCAAGAAGCTCTTATGCGTTTTTCTTAAAATTTTTGATTTTTTCTCGAAAAATTTTTTATTTTAAAATTCTCAAAATTAGAAATTTTATCTATATTTCCAAAAAACAAGGCGATTCTTTGAAATTTTCTGGATTTTTCGCCCTGACGCCTATTTTCTTTTTATTTATTTCGATAATAATAGAACTCATTACAAAAAGAAAAAACATACAGGCTCAAACGCAACCCCAGCGCAGGGGATAGATTGAATTAACTTTTGCGTTTTTGTTCCCTGTTTATTTCCTAAACGTCAGGAGATTAGCTGATATGATGCAGCAAGCCATCGAAAAAGCCAATACGCTGCTGGAAGCGTTACAATGGATTCGAGAATTCCGCAATAAATTTACCGTTATTAAACTGGGCGGGTCAGTCATGACAAATCCCGTTGCCATGTCGCGACTGCTTTTGGACGTCATTTTTATGGAAACGGTCGGCATGCGTCCGATTATCGTTCACGGCGGAGGTCCGACTATCAATCGCGCTATGGCGGAAGCGGGAATTAAACCGGTTTGGGTTCAGGGAAGACGTTACACCGACGAACAAACGCTGTCTATCGTTGAAAAAACGCTTGGACGCGAACTGAACGAACAGCTGGCGGATCAGATTACCATTCTCGGCGGTCATGCAGAACCGCTCAATTTCCGCACTCACAACGTCCTGTTTGGTCGGAAGCTCAAATTATTCGGCGAAGACGGGAAGCTGCTTGACCTGGGCAGCGTCGGAGAGGTTACCCGCATTGACGAAGACTACATTAGATACCTCGTCGAATATAAAAACGTTATCCCGGTTATTCCGTCGATGGCTCTGGACGACGAATCCAATTCCGGAGGAAAGCTCAACGTCAACGCAGATTCCGCCGCGAATATAGTCGCTCAAAGACTTCATGCGGATAAACTCATTTTCCTGACGGACATCAACGGCGTTCGCCGTGACAAAAACGATCCGTCTACGTTAATCAATTCGCTCAATTCCAAAGAAGCGCAGGCGCTCATTGACGAACACGTTGTCGACGCCGGCATGATTCCCAAATTGCAGGCGTGCATTGACACCGTCAACAAAGGCGTCAAACAGGTTCATATTATCGACGGCGGCGTTCGACATTCCCTCCTGTTGGAAATCTATACGAACACCGGCATCGGAACGGAGATTCACAAATAAAAAAGCGGTAAGCGCTCAGGATGCCAGCCTGTTTCCCTGACGCAGATTCCGTTCCAGATTTATTTGCCCGCGTCATCTGGCGCGGGTTATTTTTTAGAAAGTTTTAATTCTCATACTTTTGCTGAGATAATACATTATAGTTTGTTCAGGCGTCTTCCAATTTCTCAAACTTCGTGTATAATACAGTAAAGTTTTCTAAAACATTTCACTTTTACCCCTGGAGGCAATTCATGGATTCCAAAGCGTTATTTAAGATCGGGTATGGGCTGTACGTTGTAACGGCGCAGGAAAACGGCAAAGACAACGGCTGTATTTCCAACACGTTCATTCAGGTTACCGGCGATCCCTGCCGCGTCAGCGTTACGCTCAACAAGAGCAACTACACCACCGGCATGATCGAACGGACTGGCGCGTTCAACGTCTCGATTATTTCGCAAAGCGCGTCCTTTGACCTGTTCAAACGTTTTGGATTCCAGAGCGGCAAGACGGTTGACAAGTTCGCGGACTTCCCCGCCCCGCGCAAGGCGAACGGCGTCCTGGCGGTTGAAGACGCTGTTAACGCGGTCTTTTGCTGCAAAGTTTTTCAGACCGTCGACCTGGGAACGCATTTGATGTTCTTCGCCGACGTCGAAGACGCTGAAGTTCTTTCGACCGTTCCGACGGCTACGTATACGTACTATCAGGAACACATCAAGCCGGCGCCGAAAAAGGCGACAAAGACGCGCTGGGTCTGCCCGGTTTGCGGTTACGTCTACGAAGGCGAAACGATGCCGGACGATTTTGTCTGCCCGTGGTGCAAGCATGCTGGAAGCGAATTCGTCAAGGAAACGGCAGACGCGCCGAACGCCGCTCCGAGCCTTAAGGGAAGCAAGACGGAAGCAAACCTCGAATACGCCTTTGCCGGCGAGTCCATGGCGCGCAACAAGTACACGTATTTCGCCAGTCGTGCGAAGAAGGACGGCTACGAGCAAATCGCCGCTCTGTTTGAACTGACCGCCAACAACGAAAAAGAGCACGCCAAGCTCTGGTTCAAGGCTCTGGACGGCATCAACGGCACGCTGGAAAACATCAAAGCCGCAGCCGCTGGCGAGCACGAAGAATGGACGGACATGTACAAACGCTTTGCCGAAGTTGCGCGCGAAGAAGGGTTTACGGAACTGGCAGATCAGTTTGCCGCCGTCGCCCTGATTGAAAAACGGCACGAAGAGCGATACCTCAAACTGGCTCAAAACATCGAACAGGGCGAAGTTTGGGTTCGAACCGGCGAACGCCGCTGGGAATGCCGCAACTGCGGACACGTTTATATCGGCGACAAAGCCCCGGACGTCTGCCCGGTCTGCAAGCACCCCCAGGCGTTCTTCGAAATCGAAGCGGAGAACTATTGATAATAAACAATTGGCAATAGGCATTGCTTACGGGGGGCGGGTAATACCCTTCAAAAAATAAAATAATTATTTTCGCGGACAATGTCCGCTCCCCAGAATCACAAGACTCCTTTTTGTAACCATAAAAGAGTCTTTTTGTTTTTTAACGCCCGGTTGACAGTCGACATTATTTTATATATAATAGCGCTACTAAGTTTGGGTGTAGAATTATCGCTTGAAATTGTAACAAATTTCTGCAAACAACAGATTCAAGGATTTAATCCCTTATGCAAGAACAAACGCCTAAAGACGTCTTTATTTCTTATAGACGCAGTCAAATAGATTTGGTAGAACCTGTTTTAAAAGAATTGGAGAAACGAGGAATTTCCTGCTTTATTGATCGAGCAGATATTCCTATCGGTCAAGCTTTCCCATCAGTTCTTTTTGAAGCCATTCAAAATTGTAAAATATTTTTACTTTTTTGGACGGACGATGTAAAAGATTCAAAAGAAGTTGCCAATGAAATAAGTTTGGCCCACCAAATGAAAAAGGAGATTTTCCCATATAGGATTGGCGATTTCGATCCTTTGAATCACAAGAATGTGATGTACATATTAAATCAACTTAACAGGGTTGAGCGCTCTGAACAAACGCCGGAATCAATTAATGAGGTTGCCGACCATATTGAGATTTCCTTGAGACCGACATTTGATATAGCTCCTGGAAAGCAGGCAGGCGAACGAACAACGGTTATTATAAATGGCGAAGAGTTTGCTTTCCGTTGGTGTCCGGCAGGATCGTTTAAGATGGGATCGCCAGAATCAGAAGTCGGGCGAGGCAGCGATGAAACGCTGCATAAAGTTACGCTGACTAAAGGTTTTTGGATGATGGAAACAGAAGTAACCCAAAAACAATGGAATGCGATAATGGGCAGCAACCCCAGCCATAACATTGGAGACGCCCTCCCCGTTGAAATGGTTACATGGTTCGATTGTCAAGAATTTTGTCGCAGGACGCATTTGCAGCTTCCGACAGAAGCGCAGTGGGAGTATGCGTGTCGTGCAGGAAGCGCCGGACCGTATGCAGGAAAATTGGAGGCGCTTTCCTGGTTTCAATCAAATAGCAATGACATGACTCATCCTGTAAGACAAAAGCAACCAAACAAATGGGGGTTGTACGATATGCATGGTCAATTATGGGAATGGTGTGAAGACTGGTATGACAGCTATCCGCATGGCAGCGCAACGGATCCAACAGGTCCGTCAAGCGGTTCTGCCAAAGTTCGGCGCGGAGGCGGTAAAGGCGCTAAAGCCGAAACCTGCCGTTCAGCGCAGCGGCGCAGTGAACATCCTCAAAATCGACAAATTTTTATTGGTTTCCGTTGTGTGAAAGTTCAATAAGCTGTTTTAAATTATTCGCTTGCTTTACTATTTTACATCATGGAAATATGAAAACAAACGCAAACCACTGAACTCTACCCTTATCCAATAAGGCGCCTTATGGAGTTTGCGTGTAAATTTCTCAAAGAAGTATTCGCTCTAACTCCAGGTTTGATAAACAGATTATTCACTCTTTGATTTCGGAAATACTTTTCTCTCTTCCCTCCCGGGTTGAAATAAAAGATTTTTTTGATATAATCTATACAATTAAATATTTTATCATTTGAATTCAAACATTTCAAATTGATTTAATCCTAAGTATTCAGGTAAAATTTATGAAAGTATCCATTGGCAGCGACCACCGCGGTATTGACGCGCGGCATCAGGTCGCTCAAATTCTCACCGCGTTGGGGCATTCCGTTGACGATTGCGGAACGGACAGTCCTGGCAGCGTAGATTATCCAGACATCGCAGCGCAGGTGGCAGAGAAGGTCAGCGCTGGCGTTAGTGATCGCGGCATTTTAATTTGTGGAACAGGCATCGGCATGTCTCTGGCGGCAAACAAATTTCGCGGCATTCGCGCGGCGGTTTGCCAGGACGAGCTGTTTGCTGAAATCAGCCGTCGACACAATGACCTCAATATCCTGTGCCTGTCAGGAGACACAATCAGCCAAAATGCGCTTCCACGCATTATCGAAATCTGGATGAAAACTCCGTTTGACGGCGGTCGACATCAAGTACGAGTCGATAAAATTAAGGCCCTGGAAGAACGCAATTTCAAACCAAAAAACTAAGCTTCCAGCCCCGCTTCTTTTGAGCGCCGGCTGTTGATCAGCTATTCCCTTAAACTTAACCCAAATCAAATACCTTCGCCATGCTTCGAACTGATGAAATCCTTTCGACAATTGAAATGCTTCATGCGGAACATCTTGACGTTCGCGCGGTAACGCTCGCTTTGAACGTCAACGATTGCGCTGCTTCCAACGTAGACCTTGTCTGTGACAAGCTCCGCAACAAGATTCGCAAATATGCAGGGCGTCTTGTCGAAACATGCGACCGGATTGGCGCGAAATACGGCATCCCAGTTATTAATAAACGCGTTGCGCTGTCGGCTGTGTCACAGATTCTTGCCGGACACGGTCGTTCTGCGGGTTTACAAATAGCGAGAGCGTTGGACAAATCCGCTCAGGAATGCGGCATCGACTTTGTCGGAGGCTATTCCGCATACGTCCAAAAGGGAATCACCGTTTCCGACCAGATTATTATCGATACGCTGCCGGAAGTTCTTTCTGAAACGAAACAGGTTTGCGCGTCCGTCAACGTTGCTTCTCGCAAGGCGGGCATCAACATGAACGCCGTCAAACAGATGGGCGTTGTCGTCAAAAAGATTGCTCAGGCGACAGAAAGCTCTCGCGGATTCGGCGCGGCGAAGTTGGTTATTTTCTCCAACGTTCCGGAAGATTCCCCGTTCATGGCTGGCGCGGTAGCCGGCAACGGCGAAGGCGAGGCGGCGATTAATATCGGCGTTTCCGGTCCCGGCGTTGTGTCGTCTGCCCTTAAGCGACGCCTGGAAATGGAGCCGAACGCAACGCTCAACGAGCTGGCAGAAGAAATTAAGATCACCAGTTTCCGCGTTACCCGCTGCGGAGAACTTATCGGCCGCGAAGTTGCCAAGGCTCTCGGAATTGAATTCGGCATTGTCGACTTGTCGCTGGCGCCTACGCCCATGATCGGCGACAGTATCGGCGAAATTCTCAAAGCGCTGGGAATCGCTCGCATTGGAGCGCCAGGGTCAACCGCGGCGATCGCCATGCTTAACGACGCCGTTAAAAAAGGCGGTTTATTTGCGTCTAGTTCTGTTGGCGGTCTTTCCGGCGCGTTCATTCCCGTCAGCGAAGACTCTACTCTGGCAGACGCCGTCGGACAGGGACATCTGGTTTTGGAAAAGCTCGAAGCCATGACCGCCGTCTGCTCGGTTGGTTTGGACATGGTTCTCATTCCCGGCGACACCGCTCCGGAAACCATCTCTGCGATTATCGCCGACGAAATGGCGATTGGCGTTATCAATAACAAAACGACTGCCGCCCGACTCATTCCTGTTCCCGGCGCAAAAGCTGGCGACGTCGTCGACTTCGGCGGTCTGTTCGGCAGCGCCCCGGTCCTGGACGTCCGCAACAATGAAGGCTCAAACGCCTTTATCAACCACGCCGGGCGCATTCCCGCCCCGCTGCAGTCCTTGGGGAACTGATATTAATTCTGAATGCGGAATTCGGAATTAGGAAATATCTTTAGATGAGCGCTTTGCGTAATTCCGAATTCCGAATTTTTAATTTCTAATTACTAAATTCCCGCTCTCCCTTGCATTTTTCTTAAATTAATATAGAATACCGCTCAATTAATATGGTTTTTTCGTCTTTGACCGTTGCGTAGCGGCGGGCGAAAAGACTTTTGACGTTTTTTCACTCCACAAATATAAGGAGATACAAACGATGTTTGACGTAACAGCTGTTGTTGGCGCGACCGGCGCCGTCGGTACTTTGATTCGTGAAATCATGGAAACCCGGAACTTCCCGTCCAAAAAGGTGAAGTTCATTGCTTCTAAACGTTCAGCTGGTACGATTCTTAAATACAAAGGCGAAGACGTCGTTGTAGAAGAGATGCTTCCCGAAGCGTTCGAGGGCGTTGATTTGGTTATCGGTTCCACGCCGGATGAAGTCGCAGCGGTTTTCGTGCCGTGGGCAAGAGAAAAAGGCTGCCTCGTCGTTGACGAATCCGCGTACTACCGCATGCACGACGACGTCCCGCTGGTCATTCCGGAAGTCAACCCGGACGCTGTCGACAACCACAAGGGAATCGTTTCCAGCCCCAATTGCTCCACGACCCAGATGGTCATGGCTCTCAAGGCTCTGTACAACTACAGCAAGATTCGCCGCGTTATCGTAACGACGTTCCAGGCGACTTCCGGCGCTGGCGTTGCCGGCAACCGCGACCTGAAAAACGGTTCCGCCGCCGCTCTTCGCGGAGAAGAATACAAGTACGAAACGTTTGCTCATCCGATTGCGTTCAACTGCATGCCGCAAATCGGCTCGCCCAAGCACCCGGATCGTTTCCCCGGATACACGTCTGAAGAAGTCAAGATGATTCTGGAAACATGGAAGATCATGGGCGACAACTCCTTCGGCGTCTGCCCGACGTGCGTTCGCGTTCCGGTTGAAAACTGCCATTCAGAAAGCATTTCCGTCGAAACCGAACAGGAAATCACGGTCGAAAAGGCGCGCGAGCTGTTTGCTGCGTTCCCCGGCATTATCGTCATGGACGACCTTGACAACAAGGTTTACCCGATGCCGTACCTCTGCACCGGCAAAGACGAAACGTTCATTGGGCGCATTCGCAAAGACCCCAGCGCACCGAACACGCTTACCTTCTGGTGCGTCAGCGACAACCTCCGCAAAGGCGCCGCTACCAACGCCGTCCAGATTGGCGAACTGCTGGCGAAGAAATTCTCCAAATAGCGCTTTAATCCTGCGTTGCGGAAAAATCCTATAAAACGAAAACAGATTACAGGGAACGGAAGCTTATTCCGCTCCCTGTTTTTCGTAGAATTCTTTGAGAATCGAGAACCATTCTTCGCGGCTGCGAACTGTTACAAATCGGGCGACCAGCTCGTCTTTTCGCGGATGGGTCAAGGCGTGCTTGATTCCAAACTTGCGAATAATCGAACACGTTCTTCTTTCGCCGTATAAATCGACGCACCGATTAAAATGCTCTGCCAAAACAGCCGCCTGTTCTTCCAGGCTGGGGGAGGGCAGGGGATCAAGCCCCATCGCCAAGGCGTTAAACGCCGGGAAAATCCACGGATTCCCAATCGCCCCGCGGGCAATACAGACTCCGTCGACGCCGGTATCGAGAATTCTGTCAAGACACGTTTGGGCGGAAAACAGATCGCCGCAGCCGAGTATAACCAGCGACGGGAACTCGGATTTAACTCGTTTGAGAAACGACCAGTCCGCCTCGCCGGTATAGCGCTGTAACACCGTTCGACCGTGAATGGCGACCGCGTCAACGCCAATTGCAATTGCGCCGTTGAGCAGTTTATAGAAGTTATCCTCGCTTTGAGCGGAGTCGTCGTAACCCTTGCGAAGTTTAATCGTCAGCGGAACGTTGTCCGGCAGAGCGTCGCGCGTTCGAGCCGTCATTTCCAGAGCCGTTTCCGGTTCGGACAAAAGAAACCCGCCGCGCTTTCTTCCCAGAACTTTTTTAACCGGACAGGCGAAGTTCAAATCAATCCAGTCGAATCCGCTTTTAACAAGCCGCAGCGCCGCCGGGGGGAAATCTTCCGGAAATGCTCCCATGATTTGCGCCCCGCATGGGTGGTCAGACGATTCCAACCCCATTCGCTGATTGACCTTCACGCTCTTTTTGACCGTTAAGACAAACTGGTCCAGCATGACCTCCGCTACGGTTGCCGCGGCGCCGATAATAGACGTCTTCCATTGTTCAGGAAGGGTAGAATATTCCGGGAAATCCGCAACGGATTCGTGAAGATTTTGCGTAACGTGACGCTGCGGTCTGTCGCTGTACCCGCTTAAAGGCGCTTGAATCGCCGGGAATCCAATATAGACGTTCCCAATTGACAGCGGTTTGAGTCCCTCAATCAGCGGCAGATTCGATGAAGAAGCCATAATAACGCATAAACGTGGAATAACGCCAGCTACGTATTAGATAACCGCCTTTTATTCAACGTTTGAAAAACTATTCCGCCTGTTCGGATTCTGATTGTTCTTCAGACGACTTAGCAACGCCTTTATTAATCGTCTCGCCGGCGTTGTAGCGTTCGACCTGTTTGTCGAGCTTTTTCTGAATGCGGCGACGTTCATTTTCGTCCAGACGGTCAATGAAACAATAGCCGTCCAGATGGTCGTTTTCATGCTGAACGCAGCGCGCCGCCAGACCTTCAAAGGTGGCGGTGAACATCTCGCCTTTGATATTAAACGCTCGAACAGTAACTCGTTCCGGACGCACGACTTTTGCGAAGATGTCAGGAAAACTCAGACACCCTTCTTCGCCGCTGACAAGTTTCCCGCCGCGACGGAGAATAATCGGGTTGATGAAAACCATCTCTTTGTCTTTCTTTTCCGCGTCGCCGGTGTAGTTCATTACGAATACTCGATACGGCAGTTCAACCTGCGGTCCCGCCAAACCAACGCCGTTGGTAGCGTACATGAGCTTGAACATGTTTTCAATCTGCTGACGCAGAATACTGTCAATCCGAAGAACCGGGTTTGCGGTCATCTTCAGTGATGGATGCGGATAAAGTACAACGTCCATAGTTTTTATTTCCTTGTATTCTCTATGATATTGTTTTTACATTTCAATAATTATATTATATCAAAGATGCGTTTTTTCACAAGGGACGGTTAAATAGGCTGTAGGCAATAAGGAATGGTTAGCTGAGGCGTTTTGGAATAATTTGCCTCAAACGTCTTCTTTCTTAATACTTCTATATGTTTGACTTTAGTAATTATTATATTTTTTAATTATTTTTAAGAAAATTTCGACCTAAAGCCCTTTATCTTTCGTATAAAATCTGTATAATAGAATTAAACGTTATCATTAACCCTTTGATTTTATTTCAGGAGAAACAAATGAAAAATTCATTCACCATTAAAATGTCAATGCTCACGTTAGTAGCATTCCTGCTGACGTCAACATTGGCTGTTGCGCAGCCTGGTCCGAGAGGCGGAGGCGGCGGATTCCACGGCGGTCCCAGCGGTCCCCGAATGACGCCTCCGCCGTCACGTCCTCACATTAGCGCGCCTAAAGCTGCGCCGAGCAGACCTGATTTCCGCGCTCAAGCGCCGAAACCTCATCCTGGTCCCAGCGCCCGTCCAATGCCAAGTCGCGCACCAGCGCCCAGTGTTCGCCCGACAGCTAACCGTGGTCCAGCAGCTCCGCCCAGCGTTCGCCCAACGCCGAGCCGTCCAGTAGCTCCGCCCAGCGTTCGTCCAACGCCAAGCCGACCGGTTCCGCCGCCCAGCGTTCGTCCAACGCCAAGTCGTCCGGTTCCTCCGCCCAGCGTTCGTCCAACGCCGAGCCGTCCGGTTCCTTCGCCCAGCGTTCGTCCGAAACCGCCAGTTCCTGGACCGTCTCATCATGTAACGCCGGGACCGAAACCGCCGATGCCAAAACCGGGACCGTCTCATCATCCAATGCCGGGACCGAAACCTGGACCGGGTTATCACCCTGGACCAAAACCCGGACCGGGACCTCATCACATTCCGTCAGGAGGACGTCCAAGCTGGCAAACCAGACCGCACGATCATTTTGATCGTATTTATCGCGATGTTCACCACGCATTCCGTGGACCGCACGTTCCGCCTCCACCGCCTGCTCCGCGTCCGTACTGGAACAATTGGGGAGTTTCCGTAGCTCTTGGTTGGAATAGTTTTGCCATTTCCACAGGCGCCTTTACGTTTGGCTGGTGGGATAACATGTACTACCGCGCTCCGTGGTGGAACTATTACTACTATCGTTCCGCTTACCCGGTTTATTACTGGTGGGATTGCCCAACGTGGACTCGCGTTTGCCGATTCTATCCTTCATACGGATGGACTAACGGGTATTACTACGATTACGGTCAGAACGTTATCATTGGCGCCGACTCCTACGTTTACATCAACGGTCAAAGAGTAACAACTCAGTACGAATACGCTCAGTCTGCGGCTGAATTGGCAACGTATGCCATGCCGTCTGAGACAGCTTCTCAGACTAACCTCCAGTGGCTGCCGCTGGGAACGTTCGCGTTGTCAACTTCGGCGGTCAATCCGCAAGTGTCAACCAAAGCGGCTATTCAGCTTGCTGCAACCAACGATGGTTTGATCAGCGGTTCGTTCTATAATCGAGAAACCAACCAGACGTTCCCGATTCAAGGTCGAGTCGATCCTCAAACCCAGCGAGTTGCGTTCTACGTTATCGGCGCAGAAAACACCGTTTTTGAAACCGGTATGTACAACCTGACCCAGCAGCAAACCCCGGTCATGATTCACAAGAACGGTGGACGAACAACTCAAAACGCTTTGTTGGTTCGTTTGACCCCGCCGCAGCAAACCGCCGCAACGACAACAACCGTTCCTTATATTCAGAACAACGCAACTTATGTACAGGACTCTGTTCCTTACGTTCAGGATTCCACTCCTTATATTGAGGACGACAACGTTGCTCTGCCAATCATTGACGACAACAACAATGCAGATACTGTTATTCACAGCATTTTAGACTAGTCCTTTATTGTCGTAGCGCAGGAACCGATTACAAGTTTTCCGATTCATTTCGGACGTTCCTGCGTTAGCGGCTTTTTTTGTTTTCGAATCGTATTTTTTACCTTGTTTTTTTATTTTTCCCATCCCATGAAACACGTTTTATTATCTCTTGCTTTGACTGCCGTTTTAGGCGTTTACGCATTTGCTGACGCTGACGTTCCGCCTGTAGTTGGACATCGCGGCAATTCTTCCGTCACTCCGGAGAATACGCTTTCCGCGTATCGTTCCTGCATTGAAACCGGCGCACAAGGCGCTGAATGCGACATTTATCGCACTGCCGACGGCAAACTGGTTTTAGATCACGACGGCGCTTTGAAGAGAACCGTTCGCGACGCCAATGGCAACCCCGCCGCCGGTCGCATTACGGATTACACTCTGGCTGAACTTCGAACCATGGACTTCGGCGTCTGGAAGGGCGAACAGTTCAAGGGCGAAAAAGTCGCTACTCTGGAAGAATATCTCGATCTGTTAAAAGGCACGACCTGCGCTCCGGTTGTTGAACTCAAACAGGATGGTTTGGAAGCGGACACGATTGCCGCCATTCGAGCCAGAAAAATGGAAAAAGAAACGACGATTATCGCCTTCAGCGCTAACGCGATTAAAGAATGCCGCCGTCTTGCTCCGGAAATCAAAGCCGCCTGGCTGTGCACCAGAGGCAAAAAAGAAACGAATGACGAATACGCCAACCGCATTCTCGCCCAGCTGAAGGAAATCAACACGACCTACGTTGACCTGGAGCACTCTGCCGCGACGCCGGAATTCGTCAAAAAGCTTCACGACAACGGCATTACCGTTATGGTTTGGACGGCTGACAATCCCGACAGAATCAAGGCGTTGTTTGACATGGGCGTCGATTCCGTTACAACCAACGTTCCCGCTACGGCTCTGGAGATTTGGAAAAAGTAATAATCTTTCGGTAAGTACTTACGTATTGGCTTAAACAGTTAAAGGGAGGCTGTGGTTAAGAATTCACGTTCTTGTCTATTGCCTCCTTTTGCTTTTATGAGCAAAACCGCTCGTGTTAATGCGTTAATGCAGGCGCTTCCTGGAAGCGTTGATTTTATCCTTTTTTACTTTATTTGTTTCCTCCTAAAATATGGATCTTGAATATCTGTTATTTCTTCAAAAGATTAGACTGTCAGCGCCCGATATAGTCGTTCAGTTTTTTGAACTCGTCTCGGGTTTGGGTTTCGTGCTGTTTATTCCTATACTCTGTTACGTTTACTTGTGCGGAAAAAAAGAAGACGCAACCTTGGCTATTTGGTCTGTGGGCTTCGCTTTGCTTTTTAACGGGCTGCTTAAACAGATCTTTTGCGTTTATCGCCCATGGATTCGCGATCCTCGCATCATCCCGCCTGAAAACGCTCTGGCTGGCGCTACAGGATACTCCTTTCCAAGCGGACACTCAACAAACGCTGCCGCGTATTTAGGCGCGTTAGCATGGCAAAATCGCAGACGGATTGTTTTAGCCTCTTTTCTGTTCGTTCTAATTCTTCTGGTTTGCTTTTCGCGAAACTTTTTGGGCGTTCATACGCCTCAAGACGTCGTTGTCGGACTTACTTGCGGCATGTTAAGCATTCCTCTGGCGTGGTTTGTTTTGAAATGGGAGAAGAACGGAAAGAACAGAGATTTTGTAATTCTCGGAGTCAGTATTCTAATCGTTGCCGTATATTTAGCCTACATAACATTCAAAAGCTATCCGTTAGATTACGACGCTGAAGGGAAACTGTTGGTTGATCCTCAAAAAATGGCGTTGGACAGTTGGAGTAACGGCGGGTTGTTTATCGGCGTTGTTTTGGGTTGGCTTCTGGAAAAAAGGTTTGTGAAATTCCAGGAACCCTCCAATGCTTTAATTGGTTTGTGTCGATTTATCGTTGGTTTTGGAGGCGTTTTCGGTTTGAAACATTGCAAAGGTTTCTTCTGTACGCTTTTTACCGACCCTTGGGGGTGTTTTGTAACAAGGTTTGTAACTATAATATTCTTAATTTTCATATTCCCGGCAATTTTTACCGCAATTGAAAATGGTTTTATAAAGAAGAAAGAAGCTGTTGACGAACAACCTCAAGATTAAGCTTGCAGAAAGTGGTTGTTTACGGTTTAGCTGACGCTGGATAAAACAAATCGTTACTTTTTCCAAAGCAGTTCCGTAAAAGCGAGCTTCACTTTTTCCCATCGGGAAAGGTGAACGCCTCGCGCCAGGACAAGGTCAGGACAATTCCTGACCTTTTGTAATATCGTCTCATAAACGCGGCGAATAAGGCGGTTCGACTTCTGCCCGCGAGGGGAAAGATACTCGTTAAGCAGTCGGCTGGACAAGTAGTTCCCTTCTGCCATGGCGACCAAGTCCATAATCATCTCTGTCGCCTCGCCCTCTTTGAAGCTGCACTTCTGAACCTGTTCCATAAACAGAGCGGGGTTCCAGGCGTATCGCCGCAAAACGTCAACGGGAATATAAACTCTGCCGCGAAGGGCGTCTTCTTTTATATCGCGGAGAATATTGGTCAGCTGAACGGCAAACGCCTGCTGTTCAATCCAGCTTTCGATTCTTCCCCAGGCATGCTCAACAGAAATGTCGCCCTGTTTTAAGCCCCAGATTTTAACGCACGCCAAACCAACCGTACCCGCAACGCAATGACAATACCATTTCAGTTCGTCAACGTTTTTCAGCGGGCGAAAATCGGAATCAAACAGCATTCCGTCAATGACGTCTGTTATACAAGACTGCGGAATGGCAAAGCGTTCAACGGCGTCTGAAAAGGCGGGAACGAAATTGAAAAGAGCGCTGTCGTTATGCGTTGGCGTGAAATCCTCTCGAGGAGCTAAAATCTGCTGTCGTATTTCCTCAAGCCGATTTTTCTTCTCTTGAGCGTTCAGCGTATCGTCGTCTGCGATATCGTCAATCGTTCTCATAAACGCATACAGAGCTTCCATCGCCGTTTGCGAATCCGACGGAAGAATCGATATGGCGCGTCCAAAAGAACTCCTGGAGTTCTTAACGACTTGGCGGCAGTATTGCTGCGACTGACTCAGAGAAATCATGGTTTTGGAGAAAACTGTAAAATTATTTTCTTTTCCGGAGAAAGAACAAAAATCCGACCTTCAAACGAAGCGACAAACGGTTTTTCAGTCTGCGACCAAAAAAATGTGCGATCGCCGGCAACGGCGCTTTCAAACGTCCCGTCCAGACGAAACTTTTTGACGTATGGATAGTCTTGTTCTGCAACGATAAACGAACCGTCTGGTTCAACGACAAAATGCGTCGGGGCGCGTTGCCCTTGAAAGTTCTCCAGCGTTTCGCCGCGCTGTCCCCAAATGCGGGAAACGTCGCATTGACCGTCAGACCGAATCGGAACAAATCGGTAATTGTACGGATCCGCAATCCAAACGGTATAGTCGGAACCGTCTGAATGAATATCAATATTCAAATTCTTTCCGCATGGCGGATCAAGCGCTGACAAATTGACCGTTTGAATCAGTTCGCCGGTTTTCTGGTCGTAAATGCGAAGCTCGGCTGCGCCGTAATCAACCACAAAGAGCTTTCCGCCAAAAAAGCGTATGGAATCCAAACGTGATTCCGCTGTAAAGCCGTCTGTAAACTTTTTTGCCAAGTCTTTCAAGACGTCTTCTTTCGGCTCTGGCTGCGACGTGGGAACAACCCACTGATATACGCCGGTATTGGTTCCCAAATACACAGTAAGCGAATCAACAGGAATGTCCGGCGCCCAGTCCGCCGATGTAACAGTACCAATGTCAGCGCCGTCAATTTGTTGAGGCATTTCCGCCTCTAAAATAACCGGAGCGCCTAAACCGATAAAATGAAGTTTTTTATCCAGAATAAAAAACAGACTTCCCGACGGGTCAAGAGAAAAATCAAGCGGCGCTTCAAGCGCAGGCGTTGACATAAACGTTTCAAACTGATAACCAAACTTCTCCTCTGGCGGTTCTGGACGCATTATATATTTAGGAACGGTTGGCGGCATCGGAGCTTGTTCAAAAATCGCTTTAAAAACGCCATAAGCGATAATTCCAATTCCCAAACCGGCAAGTAGAAACCAGAGCGAATAAAGAGTGGTCTTATTCATGTTGGACTGAAACGATTCAGCGCATAGAGCCAAGAGATTTTTCTCTAAGCCCTATGCGCCAAAAGCTGTAAATTAAACGTTAATCTTACGGCAATTCCTTGATGCGGATGTTGCGGAATTCGACGTAGTGTCCGTGTCCGAGGAATCCGATTGCTCCGGTTTCGTTGTGAAGACCGGGGTGCTGACGATGATCCATCGTGTCGCCGTCGCCTTTGAATTCGGCGATGTCGGCGTCAACGATAACTTTGCCGTTGACCGTAACCTTGATCTTGGTTCCGTTAACGCTGATTTCTTCGGTGTTCCATTCTCCAACCGGTTTCTGGCAATCGCGATCAGCCGGGACGATGCCGTAAATGGAGCCGTGATACTGATACGGCTGCAGATGACGATAGGCGCTGCCGGAGTTGTCCAAGACCTGGATTTCCATGCCGTAATAAGCTGCGTCTTTACCGCGTTCGCAGCGAATTCCAACGCCGTTGTTGGCGTTTTCCGTCAGTTTGAATTCGAAACGATAAATGAAGTTTTTGTAGTCCTTGGCGAGGTAAACGTTTCCTCCAGGTTTGCAAACCATAACGCCGTCTTGAGCGAAGTAGCCTTTTGTATCTCCGACCCAGCCGTCCATGGTTTTACCATCAAAACAACTGACAAAACCGTCAGCTTTTTCTTCGTCAGAAACCGTCTGGCAAAACGCCGCGCACGGAATCGACAAAACAACTGCCAATAATGCAGGAATAAAATGTTTCATGATAGACTCTTTCTTAAAAAAATACACGAATAGTCCCCCCTGATACGATACAGCGTATGGACTTTTATGTATATTCTAATCAAAATGCAAACGAAAAAAAAGGGGGGGGAGAGAAAAAACCAAAAAAAAGCCCTTGAGAATTTCTTCTCAAGGGCTTTAATATACATAAGGCGGAACGTTCGTTGCACTGTAAGCAAGTCGTCTCCAATTTAGTTTTCTAAATTCCTTAGAAAGGAGGTGATCCAGCTGCAGGTTCCCCTACAG
>JAZMZV010000017.1:0-8766 GCA_045586185.1 Thermoguttaceae bacterium
CCCCGCTCCTTCCGGAGCGGGGGAGGAATCGGAGGGTAAGCGTTTTGGGAGAGGAACGTTTGTCTAATCCCCCAGATAAATCTGGGGGCTACGATTTTGAATTGTTTTTTCTTTCCCACGTCTAAAGACGTGGGGATAAGAACAGATAAATCTGGAGACTACGAAAAGGTTAACGACTTTTTATAACGTTCTACTCCCTATTCCCCACTCCCTATTCCCTCCGATACCATGAAGACCCGTATTACATATACCGTCGTTTCCCTTTTGGTTCTTGCTTTCTGCGCCAACTTCGCGTTGGCTGACAACCTGTTTACGCCGCAGGCGATTGTAGACCTGGCGAACTCGGACGCCGTTCCGCAAAATGTGACGGAAACTATCGTCTGTACAGAACAGGCGACGTCGAGAATCGTCGCGTACAAAGTCGGCGCGGACTGGAACGACAAGTCTGCGGAGGTCTGGAGCTGGAAGGCGTCCGACTCCCCGGAAATTAAGAAAGAGCATTATGGCTGGTTCAGCAACCCGGACGAAGCCAAGCCGGTTCTCGGCGCGACGCATTTGCTTATGACAGCGTCCGGCGGGGGCGTGGCGCTGGTGCGGCTGTCGGATAAAAAGACGCTGTTCTATACGCGAGTCGGCGGCAACCCGCATTCCGCCGCTCTGCTGCCGGACGGCAACATTGCGTCCGTTTCCAGCTCCGGGGTCGTTCGCCTCTATACGGTTCCAGAAAAGTTTACAGGCCCGAACGTCCCGTATACCGATTACCCGCTTTACGGCGGGCACGGCCTGGTCTGGGACGCTCAGTCCAAACTCTTGTGGGGGCTGGGATATGTAGAACTCGTTGCATACGAGTACAATTTCGATAAACAGAACCCGAAGCTGACCAAAGTTCAATCCTATCCGTTACGGGGAACCCCCGGCTTGGGCGGACACGACCTGTATCCCGTCCCCGGCAGCCGACTTTTCCTCATAACCGGCAACGGCGCCGCCATTTTCGATCTGGAAACCAAAAAGTTCACAACGATCTGGAAAAACGCTGGTTCTCATACCGAAATTTACGATATGAACGTTAACGACTTTGCCAAGATGGGCGAAAGCGACCACAAAACCGTCGTTAAGATGACGCAGGGACCCAAAAGCCTTTCTCTGACGCCGTCTGGCGCGTTTATCGTCCTCGCTCCGACCAACAGCTACCATACCGATACGATTCGTTACATGAACAAACCGCTCACAGCTGTTGGAAAGCATACCGGCGCCCGCTACTACAAAGCCCGCTGGTGGATTCCCAACACGTTCTCCGATGGAGAGGAAGAGAACAAATAAGAATTATTTATTGAGTTCGCAGATTTCACGTACGTCTTGCCAGGCGTACGTGATTTTATTTGATTGCGGTCAAATCAGAACGCCTTTTCCAGAATCGTGATTATCTCCTCAATGGAAAGTTCTTTGGGGTTTCCGTTCATGCTGTTGCCCAACGAGCCGCGGGCAATGGCGGGGATTTGCGTCAGATGAACGCCCAGCTGGCTCAGGCGGCGCGGGACTTTAAGCGTTTTGCATATCTGCTCGATGCGCTCGATGAATTCGTCTACTCGGTCGGCGCCGTAATTCCCGGACGGGGGAAGGAGGAAGTTGGCTAACGCGCTCAGTTCTGCCATCGACGCCTGTTTGTTGACTTTCAGAGCAATCGGGAGCAAACAGGCGCAAGCTGTCCCGTGAGCGACGTGAGTTTGTGCGCCCAGCGCAGCGGCGACGCCGTGCGCCATGCCCAGCCCGGAGTTCGCCAGACACATCCCGGACAGCAGCGCGGCGTGAGCGACTTTTTCTCTCGCTTCCCGGTTCTGCGGGTCTTTATACGCAACTTCCAGAGAGTTCCAGATCAGCCCTAAACCCTCAATTGCCAACGCCTGGGGAATCGGTTTTGCCTTGCGGGAAATAAAGCTCTCGATCAACTGCGTCAGAGCGTCCATGCCAGCCGCCGCTGTTACTGCTGGCGAACAGAAGGTCGTCAGTTCCGGGTCAACCAGCGCGACTTTCGGCATCATGCTGTTGTGACGCAAACTTTTTTTCACGAACGGGTCGGAAACTGCAATGACGGCGTTTTTGGTTGCCTCGGCGCCGGTTCCCGCCGTGGTCGGAATGGCAATAATCGGAAGAGTTTCTTTTTTGATTGTCGCTCCCGTTCCGACGTATTCCAGAAAATCGCGAACGGATTTCCCTTTCGCGTTAACCGCCATGGCGGCAATTGCCTTGGCGGTATCAATAGCCGACCCGCCGCCGATAGCAACGACAGACGTTTTAGCCGAGTTCAAAACAGAAACGACTTCCGCGGTCGCTTTGTCGATCTGTTCTACAGACGGCTCGCCGTGAACGTCAATCGTCAGCGGAACCGCAATTTTAGATTGCTCAAGCGATTTGAGCAGACTGTCCAAAACGCCGTTACTTTTCAGCGTTTTAGACCCGCAGACGACAACGGCTCTGTTTCCCCACGGCTTTGCCAATCGCCCCGCTTCCACAAGGCGTCCCCAGCCAAAAGAAATCGAATTGGGAATCTGAAAATCGTAGGAATCAGTGTTGTGCGTCATGGGTGAATTGTTTAATGCGGAATTAGGAATGCGGAATGCGGAATTATTTTTTGCCGAATTCCGAATTAATTATGAGCAGCGCTTTGCGTAATTCCGAATTACGAATTACGCATTCCGAATTAATTATCGTCCTGACAGAATCCACTGCAACGCGCGTGAAATCTGGGCGTCTTTAACTGGAACCGTTCTGTTTGGCTCGCCAGCTCGAACCGGCTGAACGATAGGCTTTCCGTCTTTGTCCTTTTCCGGATTGAGCAAAATATCGAGGAACTGGTATCGCCACAAAACCTGTTCATTCTGATAGGCGTTCATCTTGACAACCATTCCATTGTCGGGCGTTACGCCCCATTCGTCTTCTTCGGTGAATTCGGCTTCCCGATGAATGTTATGCCCGCTGGGACGGAAATAACCGCTTGTCGTCAGCTTCAGCGCGCCGCCGTCCATGTCGATAACGTTTTGAACCGAGCCTTTTCCGAAACTGCGCTCGCCGACAATTTTTGCTCGCTTTGAGTCTTGAAGACAGGCGGAAACGACTTCTGACGCCGAGGCGCTGTAATGGTTGATTAAAACCGCCATCGGAACGTGAGTTAACGTTTTCCCTTTGCTGGCAAACCATGTTCTTTCGTCGGTAACGCGTCCCTTGACGCTGACAATTGTTCCTTCGTCAACGAACATGTCACAGACTTCAATAGCCGCCCCAAGAGCTCCGCCGGGATTAAATCGCAAATCGAGAATAAGTCCTCGCATGTTTTCGTCTGTCAGCTTCTTCAAAACAGACTCCAACTCGTCCGTCGTCTTTTGTGAAAATGACGAAATGCGAACGTATGCAATTTTATTTCGGACGTCAATCCAGTAATTCCAGGAGTCGTCTGCGTTGCGGCTGCATCCGCTGACAGTTGGAATGTTAATCAAATCTCGGGTGAGAACGACGTCAAAGGTTCCCTTTTTCTTTCGTTCGATTGTCAGCGTTACGCGCGACCCGACCGGACCCTTGAGCTTGTCTGAAGATTCGTCCAGCGACATGTCTTTTGTGGAAATCCCGTTGATGGCGGTAATGACGTCGTCCGGACGAATTCCGGCGCGATAGGCGGGCGAGTCAGCAAGGGGAGACACGACAACCAGTTTGTCATGCTGTTTGGCGGAGTGAATTCCAAGACCGCCAAAACGGTTTTCCAAATCAGCGCGAAAATCTTCGACGCCTTCGTTGGGAATGTAATCGGAATAGGGGTCGAGCTTGTTCAAAACGCCGCCGATTGCCGCTTCGATAAGCTCTTTTTTACTGATCGGCTTAACGTAGTTGGCTTCAACCTGGTCAATGGTGTCGACCAGAAGCTGATACAGAGCGTAGTTTTCGTCGTTGATTTCTCGCAGACGTTTTTCTTGCGCTTTTTTTTCATCGTCAGTTTTCGGCTCTTCCTTTGAGCTGTCTTCGCCTGCTTTTGCCGCTTCTTCATCTTTGGCTTGAACCTTTTCTGTAACGGCTTCGTCGTCCGGTTG
Source organism: Thermoguttaceae bacterium (assembly GCA_045586185.1). Lineage (GTDB taxonomy): Bacteria > Planctomycetota > Planctomycetia > Pirellulales > Thermoguttaceae > RUG11551. The sequence continues at coordinate 4,077 of JAZMZV010000017.1, forward strand.
AGACGCTTCCGCTTCCCCTTCTGCTGCCAGGGCGAGTTTGGATTTTACAGCTGAGACGTCAACATAAGTAAACAGAACCGCCATGGCAAACAATATCGCGAATGGCGAAAACAGATAAGAAAATAGCGTGTGTTGCGAACGAACTCCGGTTTTCAATGACGATGTGGTTCTCATAACGTGGAAAAGGAAGGAAGTAGGGAGTAGGGAGTAGGAAGTAGGGAATAGGGAGATGGGAGTATTGTTAAATTTGCCGCAGGCGAATTACTATTCCCTATTTCCCATTCCCTATTTCCCTAATTACAAATTGAACTCAGTCGTCCAAGGGCTTGACCTTGAAGCTCTTGATATAGACGACGCTGCCCGGGTCGTGAGCCTGAATGGCGAACGTGCCCTGTCCGAGACGGCGGTTTTCCCAGCCTTCCGGCGGAACGATGTCTTTGGGTTCTTTCCAGTCGGCGCAAACTTTGCCATTGATCATGGTGGTGATGCGGGATCCCTGAACGACAATGTCGTAAACGAACCATTCGTCGTCGTTAGCCGGCGCGGGATTGACTTTGCAGACGTTGTAAATGCTGGCGGTCTTCTGAGGATCTCCGTGCGTGTTGGCAACCTGGCATTCGTAACCGGTGGTCGGCCAGCCCTGCTTCTGGAACTTGGTGTGAATGTAAATGCCGCTGTTGGCCTTCGGCTTTGTCATGACGACAACCTGAGCGTGGAAATTCTTCCAGCAATGGTTGTTGACTTCGCCGTCATAGAACAAATGGCTGCAAGAGCCGTTGACTTTCATCAAGCCGTCTTCCACGGTGAAGGAATCGGGATTTCCGCCGGCTTTCCAGCCGTCCAGATTTTTCCCGTTGAACAGTTCAACAAATTCTTCTTCCGCCGCAGCGGCAACTCCAACCATCGCGATAACCATCGCAAGAGATAAAAGGCGTCTCATTTGCAAACCTCATAAATGTAGTTAAAGGTTAATCGTACCAAATCTGAACCAGAAACAATCCCTGAGGCGGAGCTGTTACGCCGCCCAAAGCGCGGTTGCGCTGTTCCAGCATCTGGTCAATGCTTTCCGGGGGAATCTTCCCCCTGCCGATAAACGCAAGCGTTCCGGCAATAATCCGAACCATGTTATACAGAAATCCGGTTCCTTCGACTTCGATAATCGTCAGCCCAACGCCAGTGCGAGGACAAACAGACGGCTCGACCGTTAAATCGAGAATCGTCCGGACGGTGTCGTCACGCTTTCCTCCTGAGTTGACAAACCCGTAAAAATCGTGAGTTCCAACGAGTTTTTGCCCGGCGGATCGCATGAGGTTAACGTCCAGCGTCTGCCGAACGCCCCAGGCGTGGGAACGGAGAAACAAGTCTCCCCGCAAGTCCTGAGCGTTATAGATAACGTATCGATAACGCTTTCGCTTCGTGTCGCCAATGGGATTGAAGTCGTCGCGTTCCTGCCAGGATTCCAGAATTCTGATATCCTCCGGGAGACGGCTGTTAATCGCTCCCGCCCACGAACCGGGCTTGATTTCCCGATCCGTTCGGAACGCCGCCACCTGACCAAGCGCATGAACGCCGGCGTCGGTGCGGCTGGAACCTCGAACCTCAATTACCGGCCAATCCGGCTGTAACGGACGCTTCTCCAAAGGCGTTCCGTCCGGATAAACCAACGACTCAACCGCGTCTTCAATGCATCCCTGAACAGTCCGCAATTTTGGCTGACGCTGCCAGCCGCGATAATTTGTTCCGTCGTATGAAACCCGCAGCGCAATGGTTCTCGCCGGTTTTTCCGCCGGCTGCGCTGAAAGTGGGGCTGTAAACGGAACTTCTGAATTGACGAATGGTTCTGACATATCGGCGCCGTATTTCTGTATAATACTTTAATTCTAACAACAATTAGACTTCTTTGCAATAGGGGGGCGCTGCAATTGGAAATATAAACTAAAAAATGATGAAAACTTATTACCCAGTAAATCTGATAATATTCCAGGCGTTATTGTTGAAAAAAAGGCTCATCGGATTGATTATAATCAGATGAGCCAGATCGTTCTTATTGAACTTTCTTAATCCAGACGTTTCTGAACTTGACGGGGGCGGAATGGTCTTGCAGGAACAGCGGGCCTTCGCCGGTTTCTTTCATGACCTTGTTGACTTCGTCCATGCAGGCGGATTTCTGGCGGATTTCCGGACGGTAAACCGACCACGGCTCTTCAAAGGTTACGTCGTTTTGAACGAGCTGACCGTTAAGAAAGGCGGTGATTCTCCCGGGTTCAACGATTTTCCCGGACTCGTCGCGGCGCGGAGCGGTATATTTGATGTCGTAAACCTGCCATTCGCCCGCCGGCTTGCACGCCTGAACCAGCGGAGCGTACTTGTTGTACAGCGCGCCGCAGTCGAGTTTGTCGGGGTTCTTCTTATCGGCAGAGTTGAAAATCTGCATCTCGTATTTGCCGTGAATGTAAACGCCGCTGTTGCCGGCAGAGTTGGTTGGCGTGCAGAATTCAACGTGAATTTCTGCGTCCTGGAAAACGACGGTGGAATGAATGTGGTTGGAATCGTGTCCGGACTTGGAAACGACGAGGCATCCGTCTTCGACTTTCCAGTTTTGGTCGGCTGGTTTGCCGTCTTTATCGACGAACTGGCAAACGTCTTTGCCGTCAAAAAGAACAATGGCGTCTTCCGGCATGGTCTCTGCCGGCTTGAATTCTTCTGCCGCGGCAACGGCGGCAAGAAACGCTGTCAGGATAATTGAGGTAAATCGCATGGGAGTGATGGGGGTAGGGGGGAAGGAAGTTGCGAGTTGCGAGTTGCGAGTTGCGAGACGGCGAGGCGCCGCTCCCTGTCCGCGCTTCCGCGCGTCTGTCTAAAACCGCTTCCGTTGGTCGCTTGATTTTTTTCTTAATTTGCAACCTGAAACTAATTCTACGCAGTTCTAGCGGAACGCAGTTGCGTGTATATATATTCTCGCAACTCGTTACTCGCAACTCGCAACTAAAATTATATTTTGAAAAAACTAAATGTCAATGCCCGGGGCGTTCCTTGTAAGGTCTAAAAATTTTGATATAATTATTTTTTTAGATGTGAGAAGCGCAAGTCGAGGCGTCGCAGCGCGTTCGTTTTTTATTTCCCGATCAGAGGGGAGCCGCTTGCGATTCTCCATTATCCATTGTCCTTTTATTAATTATTCAACAAACCATGAGTTTAGTCAGCGAAAAGATTGTAGTTGTCGACTTTGGTTCCAAGAACGCTCAGCTGTACGCTCGCCGCGTTCGTGGACTCAACGTGTTCTGCCAGATGGTCGGACATGAAGTAACCGCAGAACAAATTCTACAGATGAATCCGGTCGGATTAGTCTATACAGACAACCCGCTGGGCAACGAGATTTCCCCGGAAGTCGAAGCTCTGGAATTGCCGACAATCAAAGATTTCGAGCTGACGGACGAAGGAATCGCTTTGCTGGAAACGTTCCTCAAGGACGTCTGCCATTGCTCCGGTTCCTGGACGATGGAAAAGTTTGCCGAAAACGCTGTTGAAGAGATTCGTCAGCAGGTCGGCGACGGCCGCGTTGTCTGCGGTCTGTCCGGCGGCGTCGATTCTTCCGTTGTCGCGGCTTTGATTTACAAGGCGATTGGCGATCGGCTGTCCTGCATTTTCGTCGACACCGGTTTGATGCGTAAAGGCGAGCCGGAAAGCGTTATCGAGACGTTCTCCAAGCAGTTCAAAACGGACTTGCACGCTCTGGACAGAGAGTCCTATTTCCTCGAACGGCTGGCTGGCGTTGAAGAACCGCAGCAAAAGCGCAAGATTATCGGCAAGGCGTTTATCGACTGCTTCGCGGAAGAGGCGAAAAAGCTCGGCGACGCCCAGTTTTTGGCGCAGGGCACCATTTACCCAGATATTATCGAAAGCGGAATCCCGGGCTGCAACGCGAAGATTATCAAGCACCATCATAACGTCGGCGGGTTGCCGGACGACCTCAAATTTGAACTCGTCGAACCGCTCAAAGACCTGTTCAAAGACGAAGTTCGCCAGCTCGGCGCCGTCCTCGGTCTTTCAGACGTCATGGTCAAGCGTCAGCCGTTCCCGGGACCGGGTTTGGGCGTTCGTTGCCTGGGCGAACTGACCAAGGCGAAGCTCGACATTCTTCGCGAAGCGGACGCGATTGTTCGAGAAGAACTCAAAAAGTCCGGCTGGGATGAAAAGACGTCACAGACGTTTGCCGTCCTCCTGCCCGTCAAATCCGTGGGCGTCAAAGACGGCGAACGCACGTACGAAAACGCCGTCGCCATTCGTTCGGTCAATACGATCGACTTCATGACGGCGACCTGGACGCATTTCCCGTACGAAGTTCTCGAAACGATGGCTGACCGCATCATGGCGGAAGTCGACGGCGTCAACCGCGTCGTCTACGACATCAGCAAAAAGCCCTCCGCAACAATTGAGTGGGAATAAAACAGTATGTGAAGTCAAAAATCCTCTATATCCGAATTCAGAAGTGAGAGTTGTATTAAGTACAACTCTCACTTCGTTCTGTTTTATCCATTTGTATTATTACAATACAAACAGTTTTCATAATATATTCTATTGATCGGATGTAAATCGAGAAAATACCGTAAATCGGGAATAATTAAAGATCAGGTCTTGCTATTAAAATCATATTATCGGGAACAGGTCCAACTTCATTACTTATTAAAAT
>JAZMZV010000018.1:0-6880 GCA_045586185.1 Thermoguttaceae bacterium
CGAGGCGTGTTTATCATCTTTGTTTGAATCGTTGTCGCCGTTTTCCGATTCCTTATATTCTTCGTTCTTTTCGTCTTCGCCGTCCACGCCTTCTTCGTCCTCGTCTTCCGCATCGTTGTCAGGAAATAACTGCGTGAAATCGTCATTATCCCAATAATGCTTGAGCGTTCTCAGCGCGCAAACCGCCGGAGATGCAATCGCAAGCCACGCTAATACATCAGCCGTATCTTCGGGAAGTTTAAATTGGTCTTTGTCGGAATTTCCGTCAAGCAGCTTAAGAATGGATAAATAGATTTGCGGCGTTCCGGTTTTGGGGGCTTTTTCGTCTGTTAAATATTGATGATCGAGATTTTTCTGAATTTCATCCCGTATTTGAGAACGGAGATCATGTAACGAAATATCCGGTCCCGATTTCAGAATGTCTATCCCCGCCAGATAGGTTGACGGATAGGTTAAAAGTTCACGATATTTGGGACGCAGACGAGGACTCAATTGTTTGTTTTTGGATAAATACTTGATCTTAGTAGACCGCGATTCGTTAAAGACGCTGTAAATCTTGCGTTCCGCTTCGTATGACAGCAAAGCGGCGGTCATTTCTGGAACCAATTTCCGGTTTGAGAAAAGAAGCAGTTTTGAAAAACCGGCGTTCTTGGTAAAAACGTCTCCAACAGGGTATTGGTCGCCTGCTGTTGTGTAATACGGTCGGCATGGAGGAATCCATAGCAACAGTTCTGAATTATTGACGATAGCCGTATTGATGAGCGTTTGCAATCTTGCGTTGTTTGACGGAATCGGTTCATAATCGTTGATGCATTGTCCGTCAATAAAAGAGGTGTCGTCTTCAGGCAGTTTATCTTTATGTTTCAGATAGTAGTCGCTGACGCTTTCCGAAAATACGTAGTTATTGCCCATGAACGACAATAAATAAGGAGCGTAATTCACATAGTCGGTAGAAAGCGAACTGCTGTAATCCGGGATGCCGTCAATAATTTTATTGGTGTTGAGCCATGATTTGATGTCGGACGGCGTGATTTCAACCGCCTTTACCATTGCAGTAGAAACGATTTGTTCATCGTTGCGTCTTTCGGTGCGGCAAATGATATTTCGCAGTTCAGACTCTGCGCTCTTTTTCGTATCAAGAACGCATTGAAACGCTTCGTCTGTCGGGTTTTTGCTGTAAGCCTTAAGCTTACCGGAATGTTCATTCCAGATCTTCATAAACGATTCGTACCTATGCGGATTGCTATCCTTATCCAAAAGAAACTGGATCAGTTTTTGGAATTCTTCCAGATTGCTGTTGATATCTCCGCTATTTAATTCCTCGTTTGAAATGTAGGGTTTGTATGGCGTAGCAGATAAAAGCAATACGCTGGTGTGGAACTTGTTTTCCGCTTGCAGCAGCTTATGAAACAGAGCGCTGATTTCAGATTTTTGGGGATCGTCGATCAGATCGTTAAAGCGATGGAATTCATCCATGATAATCAGGTCCGCCTCTAACATGTCAATGCTGATTTGGGCAAAGATTTTTCGAAACGCTTGAACAGTTTTTTTATACAGTTCTTTGTTTAATCCGTCTCCTTTGTTAAAATAATACAATAGGGAACTGAATGTGTCGTATTGTTTATGCTTGTCTTCGCCAGCGTTTTCTTCTGGCGGCTGGAGAGCTTCTTCAATAGCTTCTGAGAGTTTTTGGTACATGGTTTCCAAATATTTGCCGCCGCTTATATCGTTAGCTTCATTTAACCAGGCTTCCATACAGTCTTTATACCATTCCCACGATTCCTGTTTCGCACTCTGCATTAAGAAGATGTCTTCGAGCTTTGCCGAAGTAAATCTTCTGAAAGACTTTGGCCATGCTTTTTTGTTTCTTAAAATCAGATAAAACAGCGCGCGTTCCCTTAAATTGCCGCATCCCTGATTGATTTTAAAAGACGTTTGAGGCGTTAATGGAATGATGATTTTGTATCTTTTTTTGTCGTCTGAATCGTACATTAAATAGTTCAAATTCAAATGCAGCATTGGCAGATGCCAATTTGAAACATGAAAGAGATTGGCGTCAGAAGATCTCTGTTCATCGTCAGAAGATCTAAGTTTGCGGATGTTCTGCTGTACAATGTTTTCATTTGAACAAATATAAACGACCCGAAATTGCGGATCCCCCTGCTCTTTATGCCATTGACACGTCTGTTCAATGACCTCTCGGGCGACGATGGTTTTGCCCAATCCAACTTCGTCGGCAAGCAGGACGCGATTCTGTCCGGATTTAAAAAGGTTTACGATATGGGTGGCGGTGGCGGTCTGGAAAGCTTTCGAGTCGTATGTTTTTTGATTCATGGTATTGAGTATGCGGCGATGTTGGAGCGGTTGGCGATTGGGAATTATAACGTGAATTGGACGTTCAGGTTAATCTTTTGAGTTAAATGCTTCAAGCATTTTTTTGAATTCGTCAAGCATGCTTTTGAATTCATCGGGCGACGTTTGAGGAATGTTGCGTTCAATGCATTCGGCAAACTCTTTCAATTGCTGCGGATTATCCACAGCAAGACGAAGCAGATCTTCGAAAAGTCCGGAAAAACAAGTCGATTTTGAATTTGACGACTGGTTTTGCGATGAACGTTGAATTAAACGCATCGTCCGAGACAATGCGCTCACGGGTCGATATGACAAAAGCATATTGACCCATAACGAGAAATCGTTGACGTCCTTGATGATGGATTTTGTTATATCCTGGTCCCTGGTTTCCGGAATGCCAGTTGTGGGAATCTTTTTTACAAACGTTTTGGGCGGGAGGTTCAAGGAGTTGTCTTGAGCGATTTCGATGATATAAAGATCGGACAGCTCCGCCGAGTTTAATCCCTCAACGCATGCGCCTGGCTGGAACGCCGTTTTCGCGTTCGGATTGCCGTTTGGCGCAATTGTAACGCCAGATAAATGGAATTCAGGAGGAAATGCAATGTCAAACGATACTTTGTATTTGGTGCTGTCCGGCGTTTGTTCGACATGGGCTTTTTCAACCATTTCGGTCAGTTTACGCAAATCTGCAATGGAGACGTCCTGGCTGCCGCTTTCGCTGACGTCGTCCGGGAAGTCGTCTGGCGTTACATTTATAAATGGCGACTCCGCAGCGCCGTCGCTCTCGCTATCCCGGAGATTTAATAAATCGCAAATATCCTTGTATCTCGGATGATAATACTGTGGAATTTTGCTTAATTTCAACCGAATCAGGAATTCGACGTTCTTGTTAAAAGCGCTATAGGTTGCATTTGCCGAGCCGGTATAGAAATAGACGACGTCGTCAATTCCAACAAAGTACATCTTGGCGTGAATATTGCCAGCAGGAACGGGCAAAGCTGCTGCGGCGTTTGGAACGGCGTCTGAATTGTCCAGGTTGGTTTCTTCGTTCAATTGTTCCCCAAATTCCGGTTTGACGCAAAAACAGGAGTCAACTTTTTCGAATACGTTATCGCGAACCGACTTCTGTTCGGCAAGCGTTTCCATTCTGGTTAATAAAGCAGAGTCGTATAAGTAACAGTCTTCGGGATCGCTTTGAGCGTTTTGGAATATCTTATCGATAATATCGTTAGTAAGAAACGGGGAAACGCAAATCGCCCAATCTTTGGATCGATTTTCAAGAAGATAATCCAGCTTTTTCAGCGGCTCGTTATAATCGATGCCGATTGGAATAAACTCACATCCAGAAAAAAAGGAGGCGTGTTTTTTGTTGTCAGAGAGTATATACTCAAATTTATTGTTGAAATCGAATATTTCTGCTTTCTCAAAAGCGTTTCTCAGTTCATCAAACAAATCAAGACGTTTGTTGGCAGAACCCTCTTTTGACGAATTTGTTGTCATGAATTGTCTCAGGTAGTCCAACATCTTGACCAATGGCTGGTTTGCTTTTTTTGATTCATTTTTTTCGTAAACGCTTGCCCTCAAATTAACGCCAAAATCGAGACTCTGATCAAAGGTCAGGTTTTTGGTCAGAACCAGCAGACGAACATATGGACGAACGCCCTTTGACTGCTTTAGCGGGGTATAGTAAAGAAACCATAATTTGGGATGAAAGATTCCCCCGGATTTTGGCTTGACTTCAAAAATGGCGTTGTCCAGAATGTTGACGATTTTATTGAATTTTGTTCCCGCGCTTTTGATTGCACAATCGCTGCAAAAGAACGCGAGCTTATTGCTCATCTTTTGAAATCCGGTCAATAACGCAACGGGATTGTCGATTGCGTTTCCTAAATCGTTATCCAGACCCAGAGCCAGCATGGTTCCTGCGACGGCTTCCAAATCCAGAGAATATGTACAGCAAACGCCAAAATGCAATTCGTAACCTTCGTCTGGTTTAAGCCAATCGTTGTATATTACGCTGTTATTGTCAATGTCAAACATATTTTGCTCCTTAATCCAATTCGATTTCTTCTTGTTTAAGTCCGATGAGAATGTCCTGAATAATTCTTTTGGCGGTGTTTGCGCGATAGTCTAATAATCCAACGGCTTTATTCTGATTGCTTTTTCCGATTTTAGCGCGCGCTTTTTTTAGCTCTTTTTCACGGTTAATGATCAACGTTTTAAATTTTTCTCGTGATTCCGGAGTGTTCTCAAGAGCGTATTTCTTTGCCTTGTCAAGAAACCTCCGAGTAGCTTGATCTGCGTTTGCTCTTTTGTAGATATCTTCCAGGCGAACGTTTTCCCATTCCTGTTTGTTCTCAATCCAGTTATCGAATTCATTCTTGACGTCTTCGTCAGTTTCTCCTGAAAGCAGGTAAGAGTAAGTAAGCTGACAGCCATAATAGAACGATTGAAACTGGATTGCCAGATTGTAGGTTTGGTTCATTTCCGCATTGTCAGCAAATATTTCTCTGGGAATTTCTTCAAAACAATCGAAAACGATCCGCCTTCTTGCATCAATTTTGGATTTATGATTGTAGTAGTATTTGAGTATCAAAGCCAACAGCGAATCCGGACAGGATTCTGTAATTCTTTGGTACAGGAATTCCGCCTCCTTTTTGGACAGTTTTTTCATATCGATCTCTTTTTCCCAATCTGACGTCCAGCAGCCGGTTGGCGGAAAGAATTCGTCTCTGTCCAATTCGCTGTCAGACTCATATGGGGAATCCTCGGAACCGTTAGAACATGTTTCATTGAAATCGCTGATTTCGTTTCTCTGATCAATGTAATTCAGCAACTTTTGAAAGAAGTTGTCTTCATCGTCATGGATAATTCCGTATTTTTTAAGCCCAGACCAATAGATGTCCAGCGGTTTTTGATTACTCTGCTTTTTCTGTTGGTAATTCCGGATTCCAATAATTCCCAGCCTAAAGGCTTCATTGTTTTCTTTATATTTTCTATAAAATCTTTCAACAAGCTTGTCCTGTCTTTCGTCAAGCCAGGATTGCAATCTCTCAGAAGAAGCGATGGATTCGTCAATCGCGTCTTCAAGCAGATTCGACAAGATGATAAAGTAATGAGCGCGAGTTTGGTTAGTTATGATCCCCGGGAAGAACTGATTGGAAAAATAGTCGCGGATTTTTCCAATCCCTAGTTCATCCAGAGTGGCGCTTTCTCCCAACGTCTTTAACGCGTTGTAAACCCGGTTTCTGTCGTTGCGGTTGATATGAATCCATCCGAGTTCCATTTTGACTCCTTTTGTATATCAGTTTGGCATTGATTTTTTGATTCTGCTGTTTATTATACCCGAAACCGATATACAGACAACAGGGGGATGACAGATTCTGTCATACCCCCTGTTTTTTATAGCGCTTCCGGTAAGTTAGCGCAGAGCGTTTTGGCGAGCCGGGGTGCGTAGAGCCGCCCGGGAAAATACGGATTAGCGCCGATTAGTTAATAGACGATTCAATTGTTATTCATTCAACGTTGGATTTTAAACACGAAAAACACGAAAAACACAAAATAAACGAAATTGACGAAAAATTTAAGATTTAAAAATTTTCGTGTTTCTTCGTTCTTTTCGTGTATTTCGTGTTAAAAAACTGAATGAACCCTGATTATTCCCGGGTTTTGACGGATGCATTTATGCAACCGCTCTGTAGCGTGTGTAGACATATTCGTAAATGAGCTGACGGTACTCGGCAATCTGGTTTTCCGTGTAACATTCCGGCAGCTCGTTCCAGAGAGTGTCGCGAATTAGATTGTCTACAGCGGCTTTTGTTTCCTGCTTGTCTGTCCAGTGGTCAAGCTCGGCAATCTTTGCCTTGATCTTTTTCAGAAGGCTGGCGGCGACTTCTTTGATTTTCTTGATGTCCGATTTGGAGAGGTCGTCGCGGAAGAGCTTGTCGTACAGAGACAGCTCTTCGTCGCTCTCAAAGCCCTCGCGGACGTACCGCTGCGCTTCCGTATCCAGACTGTTTGCCAGATTCATCAAGTCCATAAAGGTTTTCTCAATGGCAGAGCGATCCTGCTCGCTGTTATATTCCTCGATGATCTGCTGATACCGTTCATAGTAGTTGATGCGGTCTGGATTGTTCAAAAGCAAGCTGTCCAGCTTTTGCTCGATCAGCTCTTCCAAATCCTTCAGAACAAGGTTCTTTTTCTTGACCTTGGCAAACTCCCGGCGAAGCAGATCAAAGTCGATGGCGCTGATGTCAAACCGGTGCGACGCCTCGTTTGCCGTCGCCGGCGCGTCGTCGATTTTCACGTATTCGCTGACGATAGAATTGATTTCCACCATCAGGTCGGTCGTGTCAACGTGACGGCGCTTTTTCTGCAATTCCGCGTAAATGGCGGCGACGGCTTCATACTCTTTCCGGGTGGAATCGGAAACGTCGTCGCGATCCGTGTATTTCATCAGACGCTTTAGTTCCGAGGCGTATGTCGAGAACGACTTTTTCTCCTCAAGAGTTCCGCAGACGGCGTTGGC
>JAZMZV010000019.1:0-11477 GCA_045586185.1 Thermoguttaceae bacterium
GCAAATCCCTAACCCCTCCCGCGCCACCCAACGGGTGGCGCGGGAGGGGTTAGGGGGGGAAGCGTTTTGAGGAGCGTTTACGTCCTTGTCCCCCAGATAAATCTGGGGGTTACGATTTTTGAAAATCCATTTCCCCCACATCTAAAGATGTGGGGACAAGACCAGATAAATCTGGGGGCTACGAATATTTGAATATTTCATTTATATACTAAAACCATGTCTCATTCCTGTACACAACTGCATATACACATGATTTTTTCTGTGAAATATCGCAATTGTTATTTAACAGGTCAATTTGAAACCCTAATGCATCAAAAAATGCGTGAGATATTAGAACAATCCAATTGCTTTGTTCGAGCAATTAACGGGGATAGAGATCATGTACATTTATTTTTTGATTTGCATCCAAGCGTTTCCGTTGCCCAAATAGCGCAAAAGATTAAAGGAGGAACAGCGCATTGGATTAATAAAGAACAGACCATCATTCGCATACCAGGGAACTTTTACTGGCAACGCGGATATTCCGCATTTTCCTACTCGCATTCGCACATTGACGCAGTCGTTCAGTATATAAAGAATCAAAAAGCTCATCATAAAACAAGGACTTTTCATGATGAGATGGTTGCGTTATGTGAACGATTTGGCGTTAAATTGCCAGAGATTTTTGGAGTTGAAGATTGATTCCCCTCGTAGCCCACGCCTTTAGGCGTGGGGTTAAGGATAACGGAGAATATAAAATTAAACGCGCAAATCCCTAACCCCTCCCGCGCCACCCAACGGGTGGCGCGGGAGGGGTTAGGGGGGGTAAGCGTTTTGAGGAGAGCTTTCGCCTTGATCCCCCAGATAAATCTGGGGGCTACGATAATTTTATAATCCATTTCCCCCACATCTAAAGATGTGGGGACAAAATCAGATAAATCTGGGGGCTACGATTATTTTAAAATCCATTTCCCCCACATCTAAAGATGTGGGGACAAGACCAGATTAATCTGGACCTGTAATTTCCCTTTCCTTCCTGTATTATCCTGCCATGAAAAGAAAAAGTCTGTCGCGTCGTTCGTTTTTGGGACAGTGCGCTGTCTCGCCGTTTGTTGTTACGCTTTTAGGATCGGGCGGCGCCTGTTTTGCTGAGGACGCCGTTCCCGCGCCGACGCCGGCGGACAGTCCGGAAATCGGCAAGCCATACGCGGGCTGGAAAGAGGGCGACCTCGATTTGCATTACATCTACACCGGGCGGGCGGAATCGAGCTTTCAGATCTTCCCGGACGGGACGTCCATGCTTCTCGACGCCGGCGAGTTCCACGTTCAGACGGCGAAACGAACGCCGTTTCTGCCCAACGGGGCGCGGTTCGCGGGAGAATGGATTGCCCGGTATATTAAACGGGTCAACCCGGCGGGCGACCACGTCGACTATATGATGTGTTCCCATTTCCATTCGGACCATTGCGGCGTTGACACGTTTAGCGCCGGGAAGACGTCCGGCCGCGGAGACGACTATTTCCTTTCCGGCTTCGCGCAGGTTGCGGAATACATCCATTTTGACGAGGTCTTTGACCGCGCCTATCCGGACTACAACGCTCCTGTTACAGCAATGAAAATGCGGGAGACGCAGAACTGGCTCAAGTTCGTCCAGTATCAGGAAAAGGCGAACGGGCTGAAACGAACGCCGTTTATTGTCGGGCGGGGGAACCAGATTGTTCTCAAGAAATCGCCGGAGAAGTACAAGGGGCAGTTTCAGGTTCTCAACGTCTGCGGCAACGGCGCGATCTGTCTGGAAGCCCCGAAGCCGGAAGACGAGTTCAACCCGGACGTCGCTCTGCCGACGGATAACCTGTTTATAAAGAACCCGGAAAACTTGAAGTCCGGGACAAACGAGAACCCGCTCAGCCTCGGGTTCCGGCTGTCCTACGGGAAGTTCCGATTCTATACTGGCGGCGACATCAGCGGCGCTGTTCTGGACGAAAAAGGACGCGACGTCGGCATTGAAGTTCTCGTCGGGAGAACGGTCGGCAAAGTCCACGTCTGCAAAGCCAACCATCACGCGTCGACCAACGCCATGCGCGCCGGGTTCGTCCAGGCGGTTCAGGCGAAAGTGTACATCAACAATGTCTGGCACAAAGGACACGTCAACGACAAGACCATGAAAATCATGACCTCCCGCAGCCTGTATCCCGGCGACAGAATCGTCTGCCCGACCTACTACGACGTCTACAATCCAGACGCGTTCAAATCCGCGCCGTGGCAAAAAGACCTGGTCAAAGTCGGCGGACACGTGGTCGTCAAAGCCTACGACGGCGGAACGAAGTTCAAGGTCTACTACCTGGAACCCAAAGACGAGTCCATGATTGTTAAAGCGGTCTATGGACCTTGGGATTGCTGAGACAATTAGCAATTTACAATTAGGCGAGCCGGGGCGCGTAAGCCCCCGGAAAATCTCACGCGGAGGCGCGGAGACGCGGAGGATGTTCGCGAAGTTTTTTTAAACACGAAAAACACGAAGAGAACGAAACAACACGAAAAGAGTGCGAGACTCCCGTTAAAATCTCACGCGGAGACGCGGAGGAGCGGAGGATGTTCGCGAAGTTTTAAAAACTATGCGCTCTTTGCGTTCTTTGCGGCTTAAAAACTATAGTAAGGAAGGAGCAAGCGACCAACGGGAGCGGTTTTTGGCAAACGCGCGGCAGCGCGGATTGGGAGCGGCGCCTCGCCGCCCTTTTTTGAAAAAAAGGTTCTTCCCCTCAAACTCCCCTTTCCAAAAAACTTTAATAAGGATATAATAAATGAGTATACAGATATACATCATATTGATTATATTCTGCCCTGCCCTATAATTTGACGTCGAAAGGATACGACAAATAATGAATTTAAATCCATCTATTGAAAATGCTTATAAAGTTCTCGACGGCAAAGATCTGTCGCGTGACGAAGCCGTCGATCTGATTCGGTCGGTCGGAGCTGACGATTTACTCGACCTGATTTCTCTGGCGAACAAGGTTCGGAAAAAGTTCGGACCTGCGTTTACAGCGTGTTCCATAATCAACGCCCGATCCGGTCGGTGCAGTCAGGACTGCAAGTTCTGCGCTCAAAGCGGACGTCATTTAACGCAGATCGAAACATACCCGCTGGTATCTCCGGAAACGGCGCTGGAGGCGGCGAAGAAGGTTTACGATCAGGGCGTTCGCACGTTCGGATACGTTACCAGCGGGCGAGGCTGGACGAAGCCGGACGACGAGTTCCAAACGATTCTCGACGCCGTCGATTTGATTCTCGATTCCCTGCCGGGCATGAAAGTCTGCGCGTCGCTGGGAATCCTGTCGGAGGAGTGCGTCGCGCTGCTGGCGAAACACGGCGTTTGGCGTTACAATATGAACATTCAGACCAACCCGGCGCGGTACTCGGAACTGATCGCCACGACGCATACCATCGAGGAGAAAATCGAGACGATTCGCCTGATGAAGAAGTACGGAATCACCAACTGCACCGGCGGCATTATCGGGCTGGGCGAGACGTGGGAAGACCGCGTCGACATGGCGTTCGCGCTTAAGGAACTGGACGTCGACGGGATCAACCTCAACGTTCTGCTGCCGATTAAAGGTTCGCCGCTGGAGGATCTGCCGATTATGCGACCTGCGGACGTCGCCAAAACCGCCGCCCTGTTCCGCCTTGTCAACCCGACAAAGTCGATTAAATTCTGCGCCGGGCGCGAAACGACGATGAAAGATTTCCAGGGTCTGCTGATGCTTTCCGGGCTGGACGCTCTCATGACCGGCGGCTATTTGACAACCCGCGGCCGGGAGATTTCCGACGACGACGCCTTTTTATCCCGGCTTGAGGACTTCTAGAACTTTCGAATTTCAAAAATGAACGAGTGTACACGTAACGGAAAAGCGATACTTGTCGGTGGAATTGACACCGGCGTCGGCAAGACGGTTGTCTGTGGGCTCATGGCGCGGTATTTGCTGGCTCGTGGCGTCAACGCGATTACCGTCAAGATGGTTCAGACGGGAAACGTCGGCTTTTCGGAAGACCTCAACCTTCATCGAGCCATGATGGGCAGAACGTTCCCGGAAGACGCGCTGGGGCTGACGGCTCCGCAGATTTTCTCGTTTCCCGCCTCGCCGCTGCTGGCGTCCCGGCTGGACGGGAAGACGGTTGACGTTGACCGAATCGCTGAATGTGTAACAGAATTGCAGAGTCGATACGACGTCGTTCTGGTTGAGGCGGCGGGCGGCTTGGCGGTTCCGCTGACGCCGGATTTGCTGACAGTCGATTTCGCTGCGGCGCAGGGCTGGCGGCTAATTCTCGTGTCGTCCGGAAAGCTGGGCAGCGTCAACCACACGGTTTTGTCGCTGGAATCGGCGCTGGCTCGCGGAATGGACGTCCTGGGCGTCGCGTACAATTACTGTCCGGACGCCGACCCGGCAATCGACCGCGATTCCGCTGAGTATATTACTCAATATATGAAGAAAAAGGGTCTGCCCCCTGCCCTGTCCGTCGTCCCGAAAGTCGATTTATGCCAGCTTCCAAACGGTTTGCCAAACGTCGACTTTTCTGCTCTGCTTTCTGAATTCGTCAAACAATAAACCGCAATCAATATGACAGATTTTAATACCAGGTTACACATCTGGAAACCGTACGCGTCGGCAAAGAATCCCCCGTCGACGTTTAACGTTAGCCGCAGTTCCGGCATGACAATCGTTCTGGACGACGGCGTCGAGGCTCTGGACGGGATTTCAAGCTGGTGGTGCGCCTCGCACGGACACGCGCCGAAAACGGTTGTCGACGCAATTCGTCAGCAGGCGTTAAAATTGCCGCACGTCATGTTTGCCGGGCTGTCGCACGAACCGGCGGAGGCGCTGACGCAAACGTTATTGAAAGTTCTCCCGCCGGGGCTGGACAAGATATTCTATGCGGATTCCGGGTCTGTGGCGGTGGAATGCGCGCTGAAAATGGCGATTCAGTATCAGCAGGCGGTTGGACGGTCCGACAGACAGAAAATCGCGGCTCT
The DNA here is from genome assembly GCA_045586185.1 of Thermoguttaceae bacterium. Taxonomy (GTDB): domain Bacteria; phylum Planctomycetota; class Planctomycetia; order Pirellulales; family Thermoguttaceae; genus RUG11551. The sequence continues at coordinate 5,009 of JAZMZV010000019.1, forward strand.
CAAAGGCGGGTATCACGGCGACACGATTGGCGCGATGTCCGTTTCCGATCCCGACGGCATGCACGCGATGTTTCAGGGACTTCTGCCGCGCCAGTATTTCGCGCCGCAGCCGCAATGCCGGTTCGGTCAGCCGTGGGACGAGAACGATTTCGACGGTATGAACGCTCTGCTGGACGAACGAGGTTCTGAACTGGCGGCGGTGATTGTCGAGCCTATATTTCAGGGCGCAAACGCGATGTACTTCTATCATCCGGAATATCTCCGCCGACTTCGAGAGGAATGTAACAGACGCGGAATCCTGCTGATTTTCGACGAAATCGCAACCGGGTTCGGCAGGACGGGCGAACTCTGGGCGCAGAACTATGCGGGCGCGAAACCTGATATCATGTGCATCGGGAAAGCGCTTACCGCCGGGACGATAACGCTTGCTGCGGCAGTCGCCAGTTCGACGGTTGCCGACGCGATCCCTGCGTTTATGCACGGACCGACGTTCATGGCAAATCCTCTTGCCTGCGCTGCGGCGAAAGCGGCGGTCGAACTGCTGGACTGTTACGACTGGCGGGGGAACGTCAAACGAATCGAGAGCGAACTGAAGGCGGGCTTGGAACCGTTTCGGACTCTGCCAAACGTCCGCGACGTCCGCATTTTAGGCGCCGTCGGCGTTCTGGAAGTGTTACAGCTTCCCTCCCCCGACTTCGTCCGAAAAACCGTCCGGGAAACCGGCGTCTGGCTTCGTCCGTACGGGAAATTCGTCTATACCATGCCGCCGTTTATCGCCTCGACGGACGACATTGAGCGCATCGTCGCCGCCATGGGTGTTCTGGCAGACGTGCGGTAAAGATCAAATATAGTTAGACGGCAATGGAACGCCCGGAAAAAGCTCATGCGGAGACGCGAAGAAATGGAAGGCGGTAATGGAGCGACCATCGGGAGCGGAATTACGCATTCGCCGTCAGGCGAACAAAACTGGTTGCGTTAGCGCCCGGAAAAAGCTCACGCGGAGGTGCGGAGGATGTTCGCGAAATTTTAAAATCTATGCGTTCTTTGCGGCTCAACTTAACAGACGCCAAATTATTGGATAAACATTTTTTCTCGCAACTCGCAACTCGCTACTCCTATTGACAATTACTCGTAACGGATTTATAATTGTTAAAAATGGAGATTTTTGATTTTTTGGACGCAGAACGATTTTTAACTCAAAATGGATACAGAAGATTCCAATTCAACGCCGCAGACCGAACGGGATAAACTCAACGATCAACTGGACGAACTCCGTCAGAGTCAGCAGGAGCGGAAACCGCAAAAGAAAACGCGTCCGCGTTGGAAACGTCGTTTACTCGGATTCCTGGGAGTAATCAGCGGGCTGTTTCTTTTGGGAACGTCCTGCAATAAACCGACTGTAACGTGTTATCGTCACGCAGACCCCGAGGACGAAGAAGAAGCGACTGAAAACGCTCCTAACTCCGATTTGGAATTGGAAACTTCGCCCGATAATTCTGACAACAGCGAAAACTCAAACGCTGGTTAGTTTTTTCCACCTATTTATATCTCCCAAAATGAATATGGACGACCTCAAAACTATGCCGCCGTCGGAACGAGATGAACTCAATGAACATCTGGACGAACTTCGTCGAAGTCAGCAGGAGTCTGCTAATAAGGAGCCAAGCGGCGAAACGTCAAGCGGTAAAAAACGTTCGCGCTGGGATTTTTTAATGACTGTCTTGGCAACTATTGGCGGGTTGTTTCTTTTTTGGAGAGTGGCATGCAGACCTATTTTTGTAATGTGTTATTCTCCTGTCCCAGATCGGAATAGAAACGAAGAAGAGATTAGACCAACGTGTTATGAAATTGCTATTCCTGACGAAAACGATATTCCCGATACGGAATCTTCTCCTGCAGTATTGGATTCTGACGCCGCTTTGGAAGAAGTCCAGCAATACTACGAAAAAGTCAAACAGGAATCGTTCCTTAATAACGTCGATAACGCTGAAACCAACAACGATTCCGACACTCCAACGGAAGAGTAACGTACATTTAAAACCCCTTTGAGATGAGTTTCCTGTTCAATTTCTGGAAAAAGAAGAAGATTCTTCCGGACGTCGCTATTTTCGAGATAACGTTTCGCTGTCCGTACCGGTGCCCGTTTTGCTATTGTCCGTGGGAGAACGCGTCCGCCGGCGAGTACCCGCGCAGCGAGCTGTCGACCGGGGAACTCAAAGACGCTTTAAAAATGCTCAAATCCTGCGGCGTCGGTCAGGTAACGTTCAGCGGCGGCGAGCCAACGTCGCGCAGCGATTTCCGGGAGATTCTGCTCTATACGCGGCGAGAGCTGAAACTGAAAGTCGGGATCATTTCCAACGGCTATTTAATCGACGAAGATTTTCTGGATTTCATCCGCCCGCTGAACATTTTGCTGTCTTTGTCCGTACCGGGTATTAAAACCTATCAGCAGACGACGGGGATTGACGGGGTAAACCATACTCTGGAATTGTTTCGTCAAGCCAAGGCGAGGAAAATTCGCACCTGCGCCAACATAACCGTTTCCAAAACGAATTTACCGGAACTGTACGAAAACATCGCGTATCCGTTAATCAACGGGGCGAACTACGTTCTGATTAACCGGTTCATGCCGGGCGGGCGCGGAATGAGCCATCAGTATTTGCTGCTCAACGGGGACGAACTCAACGAGCTGTTCGACACCGCGGAAGAAGTTCTGGCGCGAGCCGGCAAAAAGGGGTATATCGGGACGGAACTGCCCTACTGCGCGATTAAGAACCCGAAAAAATACCGGTATTTGTCGATTGCGTCGACGTGCAGCGCCGCAAAGCATTTTTGCGCCTTAGACCCCAACGGCTATTTGAAAGTCTGCAACCATTCCCCGACGACCCTGTGCCGCTGGGACGAAATCCCCAACGTCATTCCCCGTCACCCGTACTGGCAGAGGTTTATTAAATCCGACTACATCCCGACAATCTGCGCCGGCTGCAAGGATTTGTCGCATTGTCACGGCGGCTGCCGGGAAGCGGCTCACGTCTTCGGCGGAGACGTCGCCTCGCCCGACCCGCTGCTGCAAATCGAACCGGAATTGAAAGACCGACAAAAATAATCCCTCCTTATTCCCTTTTTATAAGCTCACGCCAAGTTCGCGAAGTACGCAAAGTTTTAAAGAAAGATAACTTAGCGGACTTTGCGGACTTTGCGTGAGGCAAAACTATTCCCTCTTGGGTTGCGAAAGTAAGATATTTTGATGACAACTCCATTTATAAAACGAACGGGACTTGCGACGGCGGAACTGATTACCGGGAACACGCCGCCGATTACCGTTATTGGAAACGAAGCTATTTGTAACACCTTTGAACCGGATACGATTGCTCAGGCGGTTAACGCGCGTCGATGTCCGGGCGTAACAGATTTGATTTTGAACCCGGACGCCCACGTTGGATACGGCGCGCCGATTGGCTGCGTTCTTCTGTCGCCGTCGCACATTTATCCCGGTCCTGTCGGCGTGGACGTCAAATGCTCCATGAGTCTGTTACAGTTCGACGTCCCCACAGCAGACCTGGCGGACAAACGCTTGCGCCGGGCGATTATCAACGCGATTGAACAGCGAATCACAACCGGGTTTGCGTCGTCAAAGTCCCTGAAGAAAGCCCCGAAGTTCACCGACGAACAGGCGCGTCAGGCGATTATTGAAGGCGCGTCGAAAAGCGTTTGCGAACAGTTTGGAATCCCCTTTGAATGGACGCAGCGGTGCGAGGATTGTCAGCATTTTGCAGAAGACTGCACGACCGAGTCGCTTGAAAAGCGCTTTGACGAGCTGGTCGCCAGCGGGCTGTTTCGAGACTTGCCGCGTCAGCTGCGGCAGCTGGGAACCTACGGCGGCGGGAACCATTTCGGCGAATGTGAAGACGTACAGCTGTGCGAAGAAAACGACTCCGAACAGACGGCGCGTATCGCGGAAGTCTTTGGGCTTCGTCACGGCTGCGCGGCTTTCCTGTCGCATTGCGGATCCCGCGGGTTCGGCAACATCATCGCTCGAAATCAGTTCAAAATCTTGCAGGAAAAGTTTGAGACGTGGGGTATCCCGTTCCCGGCGGGGGACAAAGAGCTGGTTTACGCGCCTGTCGGGACGCCGGAAGCGACGAACTACCTCAACGACATGGCTCTGGGCGGGAACTTCGCAACGGTCAACCATCTGCTCATCAACGTTCTGATTAAAGACGCGTTTGAGGAAATCCTGCCGGGCGTCAAGGCGAATCTGGTTTACTATATCAGTCACAACTTCATTCGCCGCGAAACGCAGGGGAAAGACAACTCCATGACGTACGTTCACCGCAAAGGGGCGACGCGCGCGTTCCCCGCCGGGCATTGGAGCCTCAAAGATACGCCGTTTTACGAAACCGGACATCCGATTCTGCTGCCGGGCAACCCGTCGTCGGGGTCAGCGGTCATGGTCGCCCTGCCCGGCGCTGAGTTGAGCCGATACAGCATCAACCACGGAGCCGGCCGCGCGATGGGACGCCGCGACGCTCAGCGCCAGCTGGATCAGAAAACCGTCAACGACCAGTTCAATGCGGAAGACATTCTGACCAACTGCCGCAACTACCCGCTGGACGAAGCTCCTGTTGCATACAAGGACTTCAACGCCGTTCTGGACAGCGTCAAACAGGCGGGACTGGCGAAAGAAATCGCACGACTCCACGCCCGATTCGTTATCAAAGACGCCGACAAGGCGGACGACTGAACAATTAGCAATTTGCAATTAGCAATTGAGGGCGCGAAAGAGTTCGCGCCCTTTTTTAATCCCGTTCCCGACGGGGTGCACTCAATTATAGGTTGCGAAGATCGGAGTTTTTTTGAACGCAGAGTACGCAGACTCCTCTCAGAGAGCGCAGAAGCAAGCGGCGCGAAGCCGCGCGGGCAGACGGACAAGGTTTTGCCTACGAAAAAGCCGGTTTTGGCAATACCCACTTCCAATCAGGAACCGACCTTGTCGGTGTGTCATCTACGCCCGTCTTCGCCGGGCTATGACACGATGTCCGCTTGCAATTTTAAAAAAATCGGACGGGAATCGTGGCGTAGCTAACGTAGTTAGCGTCGTCGCCACATTCCCAGTCCGTCTGCGTATTCTGCGAGTAGTCTGCGGTCTCTGCGTTCTTCTTTCTAAAATCATGAATTCCAAATATAAACAAGCTTCCCCCTGCCCTCTTGCTTAGTTTAAATTTTTGTGTAAAATATATATGGAAAGATAATATAAATCCAAAGAACTGTCTTTACACGGACGCCGTTATAAGTTATTATATATATTATGAATTTAATCGAAATTAAAAACCTGAAGACGTATTTTCATACTGAAGGGGGGCTGGTCAAGTCGGTCGACGACGTCAGCCTTTCGATTCCCATCGGAAAGACGCTGGGCGTTGTCGGCGAGTCCGGCTGCGGCAAGTCCGTAACAGCAATGTCCATTTTGCAGCTGGTCGCGCACCCGGGCAAAATCGACGGCGGCGAAATCCTGCTGTTGGATTCCGGATGTCTGAAACAGTACAACGACGGGAACGACGTTCCCAATCCGACCTATACAGACCTGGTTCCGCTGTCCGAGCAGGAAATCCGAAAGATTCGCGGCAAGCGAATTGCCATGATCTTTCAGGAGCCGATGTCGTCGCTCAACCCGGTGTTTACAGTTGGATACCAGATCGCGGAAGCCGTTCTGATTCACAATCCCGAGCTGACCAAACAGGAGGCGTGGGACAGAGCCGTCGAGATGCTCGACAAGGTTCGCATTCCAGACCCGGCGCGGCGCGCGGCGGAGTATCCGCACCAGTATTCCGGCGGCATGCGTCAGCGAGCGATGATTGCCATGGCGTTGTCCTGTCAGCCGGACTTGCTCATTGCCGACGAGCCGACAACCGCGCTGGACGTTACCATTCAGGCGCAGATTCTCGACCTGCTTCGCAGCCTGCAGGAAAGCCTGGGAATGTCGATTATGATTATTACTCACGACTTGGGCATCATTGCAGAAACCGCTCACGAAGTCGCGGTCATGTACGCGTCGAAAGTTGTAGAGCGCGCCCCGGCGGCGGAACTGTTCGCCAACCCGCGCCATCCGTATACGCTCGGACTGCTCAAGTCCCGTCCGGAACTGTCAGCCGGCGTTCACGACAGACTGTTTACCATTCCCGGCATGGTTCCCCTTCCGACCCAGTTCCCGCCGGGATGCAAGTTCCACGCCCGCTGTCCGTACTGCCAGCCGATCTGCAAGGAAACGGAGCCGGATCTTCGCATGATTTCAGACAACCATTGCATTCGCTGCCATTTTGACGTCGAAAAGAAATAGACGCCGTCCGAAAAGCCATTGTCAGCCAAACATTAAAACCAGTTTTTTAGAATATTCCCTGATGTTATCCAATTCAAAACAGCCGTTGTTGTCCATTCAGAATCTGGTCAAGTATTTTCCCATCCGCAAAGG
>JAZMZV010000020.1:0-7468 GCA_045586185.1 Thermoguttaceae bacterium
CGGGACGATTGAATCTGCAATCGTCCCTCGTAAATACACAGGCAGGGGGCGGGGTTTAATTAGCAATTGTCAATTAGCAATTATTGAAACACTTGCGACAATTGCTAATTCGTAACTCTATATTCTAATAAGTTTACGTAAGGTACAAGCCCCCCCCTAGAAAATTTTTTCAGGCTAGAGGCAAGTTAGGTTGTAATTAGTTTTTACAAGCGACCAACGGGAGCGATGTTAATACATCTCGCGCGGTAGCGCGGATTGGGAGCGGCGCCTCGCCGCCAAGCCCCCCCTAGAAAAATTTTTCAGGCTAGAGGCTGAAGAATAATTATCAATTGTCAATTAGCAATTATCAATTATTGAGGCGCTTGCGTAATTGCTAATTGCTAATTTCAAATTGCTAATTAAACGCTAAAGTTGTTTACGCTTCATAACAGGGTTAATCTGTTTGGCGGTGAAACATCTCATTTCGGCCTGCAATTCGGGATTGCCTTGTTTGTATTTCGTTGCATTGAACGGAATAACATACAGGAATTGAATTCCCGTTTGGGTTTCAACAATTGAAACGCCTTCAGCCGGCCAGGTAATTGAACCGTATTTGCCCAAATAATGGAACGGCGTGGTTGTCATAACATAGTTGGGTTTTGAAGGCATTTCCAGCGGCTGTCCAAAAGCATCTTTCGGGTTTTGGGTAATAAACGCTTTGAGAGCTTTGGTTACGTCCGTTTTATACAAGCCCCAAAAACCGCCCTGACCGCGGCATACGGGAACCGTCGCAGTCAGCATGCCTGTTGAACAATCCAGGAAATAGGTTGCGCCTGCGCCACCTTCAAGAAGTCCGGACGTAATAATATATTCGCCGGTTCTGTCCACTCCGCCGGTAGCCAGCGCTTCGCGGCTATCGAAACTGTAGTACGCGCAAACAAACCCTGCTGCAACCCCAATGCAGAACAAGGCGATAATCTGAAGATGTTTTGACATGATTGAATACTCCTTTAAGGAAAATGGTTATTTCTCACTTAGATTATATTTATTTTATAGCAAAAATCCATTCTTTGCTAGAGCTTCTATTAAAAATTTCTCATTTTTTTCTAAAAATTTTTCTTAACTCAGGATATAGCCTTCATTTACTCAATAATTTCATCTAAGACGTCAATAAAAATAATTAGAGTGATAAGGGACGCAAACGCGGCCGCTGCATACGACCGGCTTGTCGTTCTCGAAACGCGATTTCTGGCTTTCCGCGGATAGAATCTCGCTTGTCGAAAGTTGCAATCATTCTATCTTCTGACTAAAAAATACAATAATTTTCTCAAAAATAGACAATTGATTTTATTTTGTTATATGGTATAATGTAATTCAAAATGGTTCTTCGGGTAAGACCAGCTACTAGCTATTAGCCGCTAGCTGTTAGCTTGGGCGTTTGCAGCTCTAAGCAAAGCTATCAGCTAAAGGCTATGGGCTAGAAGCTCTTGCAACAATGACGCTCAATTCCCGGATAGACCTTATATTCCCCCCTACATTAGTCAAGGAGAAAACAATGGGTAAAATTGGAATCGGATTAAATCTGGAAGCGGTTCGCACCAGCCACAAGAGTTTTGAATGGGCTGTTCAGTTCGCCAAAGAACTCGGTTACGAGTACATCGAACCGATGGTTCACTGGGGACGCGAACTGCTGTCAGAAGCGCGATATTTTCATAGCGTCTCGATGCTCGACGACCCGTTCCGCGTTCGCGACGCCGTCGAAGCCGCCGGGCTGAAGCTGTCGGCGCTGTCGTCCCACTCTCAGCTGTCCAAGCCGGAAATTGCGGTGGAATATCTCAAACAGGCGGCACGGTTTGCCAAAGAATGCGGCGCGCCGATTATCAACACGCACGAAGGACACAAACAGACCTGGACGACCGAAGAGGAAGACTTCGTTCTGATTAAGTACTCGATTATGGAAGCGTCGAAAGTCGCCGCCCGCCGCGGAATCAAAATCGGGCTGGAAACCCATCAGACGTACTCGCTCGTGCCGGACAAGTACGAAAGAATTCTTAATCTGGTAGACTCGCCGTATATTGGCGCCAACTTCGACACCGGCAACGCCTATCTGGGCGGGCTGGACCCGGTCGAGCAGGTGGAACGGTTTAAGAACCGCATTATCCACATGCACGCCAAAGACATTTCTGTGGAACAGTCCAACGCCGAACGCGGCAAGGTGATGGGCACGGCTGTCGGCTGCGCCTGCGGAGACGGCGTTATTGACTGGGAAAAGATTGTCGCAATTATTCGACCCCTGCCGCAGGACATTGTTCTTTCCGTAGAATGCGGCTCCCTCGACCAAGCCGCCAGAAGCATTGACTACCTGCGGAAAGTCGTCGGGAAATAGGGTTAAGTTGCGAGTTGCGAGTTGCGAGTTGCGAGAAAACGCAAGCGCCACAAGAAGGACAATCTAAATAATTGTAGAGGGAGCATTTGCTCCCTCTTGCGTCAAAGTGCAATTGTGCTAAAATAATATATAGTCAAAACCGTCTGGGATTGTTTGGGCGGCAGATTGACTTTTTCCGGTAATCCGTTGATTGATCAGGAGCGTTTTCGTTATGGAAAGAATCATGTTCAAATCGAAAATCCACCGCGCGACTTTAACTGCGCTGAAATTGGACTACGAGGGCAGTATCTCCATTGATTCCGACCTGCTCAAAGCCGCCGACATCCTGCCGGGTGAGCAAGTTCACGTTCTCAACTGCTCCAACGGCGACCGGCTTATCACGTACGCTATCGAAGCCCCCGCCGGGTCAGGCACGATTATGCTCAACGGACCAGCCGCCAGAAACGGCTATATCGGCGATAAAGTTGTCATTATCACGTACGCCAACTACTCAGACTCTGCCGCTCATTCGCATAAACCAACCATTGTCAAGGTTGACGACAAAAACAGAGTAAAATAATACACAAAACGGAATCGGAACAGTTTCTGATTCCGTTTTTTTGTGTCCATACCCAAAGCCGTTAAGGAGAATCAATATGCCCAAGTTCAAAGAACTGGTTCGCATGTTTGTCGCAGTTGAAATCGCTCAGAAAAGCGCTTTTCAAATCGAAAAGCTCATGACGGTTTTCGCGTCCTCCGGCGCGGATATAAAGTGGGTGGACTCCGGGCAGTTTCACGTTACGCTAAAATTCCTCGGCGACGTTGAACGGGAAGACATGGCGTCCGTCTGCACTGAGTTTCAAAAGTCGGTAACGAACATTCCTCCGTTTGAAATCCGGGCGATGGGCGCGGGCGCGTTCCCGAAAATCGAAATGCCGAGAACGGTTTGGGTGGGCGTTGAAGACCCGTCCAGCCAGCTGACCGCAGCGTTTAACGCGGTTGAAGCGGCAGCGGTAAAAATGGGGTTCGTTCGAGAAAACAAGCCGTACGTTCCGCACATCACGTTAGGCAGAATCCGCAAACCGACGTCGGCGTTGAGGGACTTGAGCGAAAAGATCGCCCAATACCCGCGCTGCGATTTAGGGAAAACGTTTGTAACGCACGTAGACGTGCTGTCTTCGGAACTAACGCGCCGCGGTCCGTTGTATACGGTTTTGGCGCGATGTCCGTTACAGGGCGTTACACTCAAAGACGACGATTGATTTTTTAAATAGTAAAAATACGGGAGTAAAAGAATGGAAAACTCGCTTTTATATTTAATTGTTGCAGGCGTTCCCGCTCTGCTTGGCATGCTCGCTCAGGGGTGGCTTAAGTCGGCTGTTGCCAACGGTCAGAAATATAGAACCGACATTACGGGCGCGGAAGCCGCCAGACAAATGTTGGACGCAAACGGTCTTCAGCACGTCAGGATCAACAAAATTGACGGCTTTTTGACAGACCATTACAACCCGTCAGATAAAACGCTCAATCTCAGTACAGATATTTACGACGGCTATACCGCCACCGCAGTCGGCGTTGCGTGTCACGAAGCGGGGCACGCGGTTCAGGACGGCACGCATTACGCTCCGCTGGTGATTCGCAATCTTGCCGTTCCGATGGCAAACATTGGCAGCGGGGCTGGCTTGGCGATGTTTGCTGCCGGGTTGGGCGCTGACATGTCTGGCTTGGCGTGGCTCGGGTTGGGAATGTTTGCCTTTGTCTCGCTTTTCCAGCTTGTCAATCTGCCGGTTGAATATAACGCCTCAGCGCGCGGGAAAGTTTTTCTCAACAATTCCAACATCGTCCAGGGCGAAGGCGTGGGACTGGTTCGCAGCGCATTATACGCCGCCGCGCTGACGTACGTTGCCGCTACAGTTCAGGCTGTACTCACCCTTTTGTACTACGCAACCGCTCTCATGGGACGGTCCAATAATCGTCGATAACAACCATTCATAATTCGCTTTTCGAGAAAGGGCGTTTTTTAGAATATTTTTCGTTTCCCATTTCCCTTAACAATTTTTCCCCCGTTACATCATGAAAAGAAGAGATTTTATTGCTTTAACCGGTCTTGGAGCCGCTTTGGCGACCATGTCCAGCGTCTCCGTTTTGGCAGACGAGCCGAAGAAGAAAGTTTTGTACTACGATTATTCCGCTGGGTTCATTCACCCGCCAACGGTTGACAACGACGGCAAACTGGGCGTTTGCGGTTCGTTCCTCAAAGAGTTCGGGGAAAAGAACGGCATTGAAGTCGTCTGCACAAAAGACGGCAGCGTCTTTGACGGCGATTTGACCCAGTACGATGCGATTGTTTTCTATACCAGCGGCAATCTTGACACTACAAATAATCGCTGCCCGGGAAAATGCCTGTCGAAACAGGGCGCCAAAAATCTGTTTGAAGCGATTCGTTCCGGCGTTGGGTTCCTCGGATTCCATTCCGCAACCGATACATGGCGCGTTGGCGGGGGATACAAGGACGTCCCGAAGGAAGAGCGCAACGATTACATCAACATGATTGGCGGCGAGTTCATTTCTCACGGAGCGCAGCAGGAAGCGACCCTCAAGCCGATTGATCCGGAACTGCCCTGTCTGAAAGGCTTTGAACGACCGATTCGCCATCACGATGAATGGTACGCTAACAAACATCTCGCCAAAGACATGCACGTTTTCCTGATGCTTCAAACGGAAGGCATGAACGGCGACTGCTATAATCGTCCGGACTTCCCCTGCGTTTGGGCGCGCAAAGAAGGAAAAGGAACCGTCGCCTATTCCGCCCTCGGACACGGCAACAACCACTGGGAAACCCCGCTCGTTCAGGGCATTGCCGGCGACTTGCTCAAACTGGTAACCGGCAAACTCCAAATCGACCTCACGCCGAACTTTGAAACCGTTTGCCCGGACGCTGTAATCAATCACAGATAGTTTGATAGACTGGCGAGCCCCGTTTAATATCTCACGCAAAGTTCGCGAAGTTTTAAAAAAACAGACGCTTTAGCGTCCGCTAGAACCGCGTTAGCGGTTCAATGTTTCTAGCCGTGGGTTTCAACCCACGGAAAAAAAGAACGATATTAATCACTTATCCGTTTGATTTGAGTTTGCCATGAATACGCCTCAATTCGTCTTTCGATTTTTAACTGCGCTGTTTGCAGCCGTTATATCGTTGTTTTCATCGGCGTTTGCAAATGAACCGCTTTCTCCGATGGAATTGTGCAAAGAAACGTTTTCCAGCTCGTCAGGGCAAATGTCTGCACGTGAATTATACGATTTTTGGGAATCGTTTAATTCTGACCAAGATCGTGAAAAGTATTTGAATTTCTGGGCAAAGTCGGAGACGTTTTGTCAGAAAGCGGTTTTAGTTAAACTCTTTTACCATCCCGTTTTTCGATACAACTATCCAGAACTTTTCAAACAGCGTCAATGTATAATTCAAATCATCAATGAATTAAAAAGAAAAGCTCAGTTTGACATTACAGATTTTTATATATTGAATCAGCTTTGTCATCTGGAGCCGGATGTATTAAAACCTGAGCTGTTGAGCCTGGTAAGAAAAATTGGAAATAGTCCAACAGTTTGGGAGAATAAAAAGAGCCAGTTTGAACTGGAGTTTCTTTTTGAACATAGCGTCCTGACGGATCAATATTTTTCCGAATTCTTTGGCTACGATTGGATTGAGAGTCCTTGCTTACCCAGTTGGCTGGGAGAATTGCATTGCATTTCCGCTTTAGGCAGCGACGTTTCAGATGACGTTATTGTTAGGGAAATTCGCAAATTGGAAGAGTTGTTTAGTAATCTTAAAAAGAATTACGACCTGTGGACAGCTGCCAGAGCGAATGAACTCGGACAGGAAAACGAAACTGTCTGGAATGAGTATTGCTATGTTTATGACGGGATATCGCAAATCCTGCGTTCCCTGCGCTATTGTGGAAAGAGAAGTTCTCAAGCGCTGCCTATTTTATATAGTATGCTCGATTTCGATTATCAAAAATCTGTCGAGAAGCCCTATCGTGAAACCCTTCTTGATAAATCTGATTTGGGATTGACAATTATTTCCATCAATCCTGACGACCCAAAAGCGATAGTCAGGGTGTTTCCATTCTGTCTGGAAGACAATTATAAGCAATTAACAGAATCGGATTTTCCTCTGGATAATTTTCCCGACTGTTTGCGGTTCTTGGATTATTCCGGGGAGCTTTTGAATAATAAACTATTCTGTCGCGTATTGGAACGCCTTCGGAAAGATAATAAAATTTCCTTTTCGGATTACCTTGAATTTTTTTGTTATTCATGCATTACATCGGAACAGTATACGGAATTCATCCAGCAGGTTAAAGATATCCTTAAAAAGGAACCGCAAAGCATTTCCCCTTTTGCTATCGGCGATTTCTTAATAAGTCAGCGTCAAAAACCGGAAGTAAAATCGGACTTAATAGCGATTCTTGAATATTATTGGGATAATAATATATCAACGCCTGACAATGTGATTAAGACGATGGAGATTCCGTCCTCTGAGAATGAATACCCGGATTTGATCATGGCAGATTTATGCATACGAACCTGTTTGTTCATTTTTACACCGGAAGAAACCGTGGACTATATAGTCAGCCGTCTCGATAAAAAGAACGCCGCGTTACTACTAAGTCGATTTGCAATACAAATTCAAAGCGGGGTTTGCGAATATGACTCAGCGCCAATTGCATTTAACAAAAAAAGAACGATTCAGCTCTTTCAGAATAGACTTAAAGAATATCCAGAGAACGCTTCTGGATATATCTTATTTAAAGGTTTCGTGGAACAATTAAACCGCAGCCAGAACGAGACGGAGCGTTAGGTAATACAGGCGAGCCGGGGCGCGTAAGCCCCCGGAAAAAACGTATTTGTCCCAATTGTTTCTATGTGTTCTTTGTGGTAAATATTCTTTTGCGGATGTCGTCCGCGATCCCAGCGGGTCTGAGGTGGCTGATCGTTGCAGTTCCTTTTCCTTCCGCCCTCCTTCGGAGGACAGAAGGAAAAGGTTATTTGACGATATTCTTTTTTACGTGTTCTTTGTTCCGTGGGTTAAAACCCACGGCTAGAAACATTGAACCGCTA
>JAZMZV010000021.1:0-1530 GCA_045586185.1 Thermoguttaceae bacterium
ATAAAAGGCAATTATTACAAGCAATAATTGTTTCCTCTTAAGTTGATACTTATGGGGTTGAAACCCACGGCTAGAAATATTGAACCGCTACGCGGTTCTACCCCCCAAATAACCGCCCCGCCATTGCCCATAGACGCAGCCAAAAATCTTACTGGATCGCGGACGTAAGTCCGCAACAAAAAAAATCCTCCCCGTACCTTGTATAATCCCCCTTTTTATGTTATTATTAAAGACGTCCCTTGAAATATTACCCAGCCAGTATTTCCGAAACGTTTTTATGAACAGTCCCCAAGTCGAGTATATAACTCGCAAATCTGCCGTTTTATCAACGTCTTCGATGGATTGTTTGTCTGACGTGTCAACAATCAATTTGACAGTTGGCTGCGCGCACGGCTGTCTGTACTGCTATACTCAAGGATACAGTTCTTATCCGGGAAACAGCGTCGTTCAGGTTTACGACTCGCTTCCACAACAGTTAGAAAACGAACTGAACAGAAAAAGACGATTGCCGAGCCGCGTCTATTTCAGCCCGTCGTCTGACTTGTTTCAGCCAATTGACGGGTTTGCTGACGTAACGCGGCAAATGCTCAATATTCTATTGGAACGCCAAATTGAGGTGGCGTTTCTCACAAAAGGACGAATTCCGGATTCCGTTTGGTCTGTTCTGGAAAAGCGTCCTCACCTTGTTTTTGCTCAAGTCGGTTTGATTACCACGAACGACGCGATTCGTCAAATCTTTGAACCGAACGCGGCGCCGGTTGACGTCCGGCTATCGCAAATCAGGCGTTTGGTAGACTGCGGCGTCAAAACCACGGTTCGGCTGGATCCCATCCTGCCGGGCTTAACGGATTCCGATGAGGAATTCGACCGCTTGTGTCAGGCGGTTTCTCCGTTGGTTCGTTCTATCGCGGCAAGCGTCCTGTTTCTTCGACCTATAATCTATCGTTTAATGAAAAGCCGTCTTGAACAGAGTTCGATTCCTTCGGATCTTCAACCCCAAATTGAAGAAATGTTTTCTGTGTACAGCCATACCGAAAGAATTCAGATTCGCGCTCGAAACAGTATAATAGATTCCGCGCCGATTGAGCTGCGGCGTTCGATCTATGAACGTTTAACGCAGCGCGCCTCCAAATACGGCTTGAGCGTCCATATTTGCGGCTGTAAAAATCCGGACTTGTCCTCTCAGCGTTGTTTAATTGCAGGAACATGTAACAAAGTCCCTGCGTCAACTCCAACGCTGTTTAGTATAGAAGACGATTGAATTTTAAAACACTTCGCCCTGCTATTTCCCAAAGACGCAGCCAAAAATCTTACTGGATCGCAGACGTAAGTCCGCAACAGAAAAAATGTCCACTGAGAATCCCGAGGTTAATAGTTCCTCAAAAAATAGATCCCATCTTGTATTACTCTTTTCATCGCGCAGCGTCTGAACCTGTTTATTCCTCTTTGAGCGTTTGTACGGCCTGCTCTTAAAATAACCGTCTATCCCAATCTGCAGTATAAAAGAGAATTGTTAAAGGAAACTCAAAT